>DATHTC010000527.1:0-13780 GCA_035463735.1 Gaiellaceae bacterium
CGAAGCGCTTCGTCACGTGGTCGTACCCGATCTTGGCCATCAGCTCTCCGCCTCCCGGAGCGGGTCGCGCGGCAGCGTGAAGTAGGCCGCGGCGAGGGACGAGAACGCGAGCGTGAGCGTCAGGAGCGGCATCAGCGCGGCTGCCGCACCCACCGCGTTCACGAGCAGCAGCGCGAGCGCGAGCAGCGTCGCGGCGACGGGTGCACGCAGGACGACATCCGCGGCGGCGCGGACGACGGTCCGGAGCGGCGCGGCCCGCTCCGCGACGGCGAGCGGCCACAGCGCCAGCTGGTAGACGCCGAAGGCGAGCAGCAGGTAGAGAACGACCGCCGCCAGCACGAGCTGCCCGGCGCCGCCGTACCACCCGAGCGCCACGACGCCCGCGGCGACGACCGCCCCGCACGCGGCGCCGAGGGCGAGCCCGCGCCGCCAGTGAAGCCGCAGGCCGGCCGGCCAGCAGCGGAGCGAGAGGTCGCCCTCGCGCACGAGCTCGACCGCGCAGTGCATCAGCGCCATCCCGAGCGGCCCCGCGACGAGCGCCGCGCCGGCCAGCGCGACGGGCGCCCACAGCGCCGCCACGAGGAACGGCAGCACCCCGAGCGAGAGCGCGGCATTGGCGAGGAAGAGCCGCCAGGACTGCGCCCACATGCCGCGGAGCGCGGCGCCCAGGGCGCGCCCGGCGCTCACCCCTTCACGCTGTGTCATCCCTTCACCCCGGCCGCCACGATCCCGCTGACGAAGTACCGCTGGAAGAGGACGAAGATCAGGGCCACGGGGAGGATCGCGATCACGCTCGCCGCCATCAGCTCCGGCCACTGCGTGTTGTAGATGCCGACGAACTGCGAGATCCCGATCGTGAGCGTGTACTTCGACTCGTCCTGGAGGATGATCAGCGGCCAGAAGAGCTCGTTCCAGATGCCCTGGAAGGTGAGGATCGTGACCGCCGCGATCGCCGGCGAGGCGAGCGGCAGCATCACCTTCCAGTACGTCTTGAAGTAGCCGGCGCCGTCGAGCTTCGCCGCCTCCTCGAAGTCCTTGGGGATCGTGAGGAAGTACTGGCGCATCAGGAACAGGCTCTCGGCGAGCACGAGCTTGACGAGGATGTAGCCCTGGTACGTGCCGATCAGGCGCCAGTCGGTGAGCATCTGGAACACCGGCACGAGGCGCAGCTGGTCCGGGAGCATCAGCGTCGCGAGCACGAGCATGAACAGCACCTCGCGGCCTGGGAAGCGCAGGCGTGCGAACGCGTAGCCGCCGATGGAGGCGAGGAGGACGTTCGTGACCGTGATCGTGACCGCGAGGAACGCGCTGTTGGCGGCGTAGCGCGCGAAGCTGAACTGCGTCAGCGCCTCGCGATAGGCGTTGAGGCTCGGGTCGTCCGGGATCAGGTCGAACCCGGCCACGCTCTCGGGGAGCGACTTCAGCGAGGTCGAGACACTCCAGAAGAACGGCAGGAAGAAGACGAGCGCGAGCGCGACCAGGAGCACGTAGACGACGACCGTCCACGTCCGCTCGGCGAGCGTCCGCGGCGGGACGACGTGGACCGGCGCTGCCTGCTCGAGCGTCGTCACCCGGCGACCTCCGGCTTGCCGAACAGGAGCCGCTGGACGAGCGTCGCGGTGAAGATGAGCAGGAACAGGGCGACGCCCATCGCGGCCGCGTAGCCGAAGTTCACGTCCTGGATCGCGATCTGGTACAGGTAGAGCACGGGTGTCAGCGTCGAGTAGTTGGGGCCGCCCGACCCGCCCGAGACGATGAACGCCTGGTCGAAGACCTTCAGGCAGCCGATCACCGACAGCACGGCGACGAAGAAGTGGGCGGGCTTGAGCAGGGGGAAGGTGATCTTCCGGAACGTCCGCCACGGGCCTGCGCCGTCGATCGCGGCCGCCTCGTACACGTCGGTCGAGATCGACTGGAGCGCGGCGAGGTAGAAGAGCATCATCGTCCCCGACGTCGTCCAGATGTTGAGCGCCATGATCGACTCGAGGGCCGTGTCGGAGTCGCCGAACCAGGCCTGGTCGGTGCCGAGGATCGAGTTGAGCAGGCCGTCCGCGCTGAGGATGTAGATCGCGATCGCGGTGATCGCGGCCGACGACGCGAGCGCCGGGAAGTAGTAGGCGGCGCGGAAGAAGGTCCGGAAGCGAAGCGCGTTGTTGACGATCACGGCGAGGAAGAGGCCGAGCGCCATCTGCGACGGGACGACGACGACGGTGTAGTAGGCGACGTTCCGCAGCGAGCGGTGGAACACCTCGTCCTCGAGCAGCAGCCGGTAGTTGTCGAGCCCGACGGACTCGATCTTCCCGAGCACGCCCCAGTCGAAGAAGGAGATGTAGACCGCGTAGACGATCGGGAAGATGAAGAAGGTGAGGAAGAACCCCATCGGCACGAGCACGAACCCGTAGCCGACGAGCGCCTCCTTCACCTTCGCGGAGCGGGCGCTCTCGAGCCGCCCGCCGGTCGTCGTCGCGGTCGCCATGGCGTGAGTGAGGGGGCTCCTCGCGGAGCCCCCTCGGCTTGGGTCGCTAGCGGCCTCCGCGCCGCAGCGTGGCCGTGGCCTCCGCCTGGACCTTGGCCAGCATCCCGTTCACGGTCTGCTTGCCCTCGAACACGGCCGACAGCTCGTTGTTGGCGACCGTCATCACCTTCGAGAAGCCCGGTGCGAACTGCCACGGACGGGAGGCCGGCGCCGCCACGATGAAGGCGGCACGCCCCGCGACCGGCCTCACGTCACGCCGGGACGGCAAGGCGAGGCCCTTCGACGTCCAGGTCCGCATCCCCTCGCGACCGGTGAGGTAGGTGAGGAGCGTCCAGGCCGCCGGCTTGTTCTTCGAGTCCCGCGCGATCGAGTACGAGACGGTGAACGCGAGGTTCCCCTCCCGCCGGTTCCGGACCATCCGCACGTTGGCGTAGCGGACGTTCGGGAACTGCTCGGCCATGTAGGGCAGCAGCCAGTTGCCCTCGAACACGATCGCGGCCTTCTCCTTCCCGAGCGCCTCGCCGCACCAGCCGACGCCGAGCTCGGCGGGCGCCCCGGCGAGGCCGTCCTTGACGAGGTTGACGTAGAAGTCCATCGCCGCCCGCGTCGCCGGCGTCGCGACGGTCGCCCGCGTCTTCGTCGCGTTCAGGAACGAGCCGCCGTTCTGGTAGACGAACGCGAGCGCCCGCGCCCAGTCGGGCCCGAGGCAGATCGGCTTCCCGCCCGGGACGGCCCCCGCGAGCCGGCGTGCGGCCGTGCGCAGGTCGGCCCACGTGCGCGGCGTGCGGACTCCCGCCTGGGCCATCATCCGCGTGTTGACCTGCATCGCGAGCGGCGACCAGTCCTTGGGGAAGCCGTAGATCTGGCCGTTGACCCGGAACGCCGAGAGCAGGCGCGGGTAGAACTGTCGCGTGTTGAACCGGTAGCGCCGGATGTAGTCGTTGAGCGGGAAGATCACGCGCTGCTTGATCCAGTCCGGCGCGACGTTCGAGTCGATGTAGAACACGTCCGGCGGCTTCCTGGCGGCGAACTGCGCCAGCATCGCGTCCGGGTACGGGTCGAGCGCCCGGCGCGTGACCTGGATCCGCGGGTACTTGCGCTCGAACGCGCGGATCACCTGCTTCAGGAGCTCCGTCTCCACCGGCGAGGACGCCCAGTGGGCGAGCACGATGTTCCCCGAGACAGCCGTGTCGGCGCCCGGCGCGGCGGCGGTGTCCGGCCGAGCCGAGGCGGAGGCGGCGCCGAGGGCGAGCGCAGCGGCGACCGCTGTCGCGACGACCGCGACTCGGACTCTCCTTCCAACCATGTCCCTCAAACCCCTTTCGTCGTGGCTTCTTGGCCGCAGACGTGCAAGGCGTACCACCTCGTGGCCCTCGTTGCAAACACCGGCGCCGGCGCGGACGGGCCGGGCTACTAGAGGTGCGAGGTGATGCCGGCGGGATCCTCGTCGAGCGTGTGCGACTCGCCGGGATCCTCGTACCAGGAGTACGCGTAGCGCCCGTCGTCGAGGTCGCGGGCGTACGTGGTGAGCCGGAGCGGGTGGAAGGTATCGCACATCACGGCCAGCTCGTGGGTCTCGGCCATCCCGAGCGAGCGTTCCGCGAGCCCCGGCTGCGGCCCGTGCGGGAGGCCCGACGGGTGCAGCGTGATCGATCCGACCTCGATCCCCTTCCGCGACGAGAAGTTCCCGTCGACGTAGTAGATCATCTCCTCCGACTGGAGATTCGAGTGGTGGTACGGGATCGGCACCGCCAGCGGGTCGAAGTCGAGCTTGCGCGGACAGAACGAGCAGATCACGAAGTTCGGCCCGGCGAAGGTCTGGTGCGACGGGGGCGGCATGTGGATCCGCCCGGTGATCGGCTCGAAGTCGTGGATGGAGAACGTCCACGGGAAGAGGTACCCGTCCCAGCCGACGACGTCGAACGGGTGGTAATCGAGGACGTAGTCCTGGTAGCCGTCGCGGACGCGCACCTTGAGCAGGAACTCGCCGCGCTCGCGCACCGTCTTGAGCTCCGTCGGCGGGTGGATGTCGCGGTGGTAGAACGGCGCGTGCTCCATCAGCTGGCCGTGCTCGTTCCGGTAGCGCCTCGGGATCTCGATCAGCCCAGGCGTCTCGAAGACGACGTAGCGCTGCTCGCCCTCGTCGGGGCGGAACCGGTAGATGGTGCCGCGCGGCACAACGACGTAGTCGCCGTCCGTGTACGGCAGGTCGCCGAAGATCGTCTCGAGCGTCCCGCTGCCGTGGTGGACGAAGATGACCTCGTCGCCCTCGCCGTTGCGGAAGAAGTAGTCCATGCGCTCGGTCGGGCGGCACAGCGAGATCTCGACGTCGTTGTTCCACATCAGCAGCCGGCGGCCCGTGACCGGATCCCCCTCGGCGGGGATCCCGGCCGTCTGCATGTGCCGGTGCGCGTGCGCCTCCGGGACCCACTCGTCGCGCACGATCGGCTCGAACTCCCCGAGCTCCTTCACGCGGCACGGCGAGTGCAGGTGGTAGAGGATCGACTCGTTCCCCGAGAAGCCCTCGAGCCCCATGACCTCCTCGGTCAGGAGCGTCCCGTTCTCGCGAAACTGGACGTGCCGCTTGCGGGGCATGTCGCCGAGGCGGACGTAGAACGGCATCGCCGGGAGGATAACCGTCGCCGCTCGTCTTGCCTCCGCGGAGGGCGCATGCGATCGTCGCGCCGTGGCCGCCGCACCGCCGCCGCCCCTCGATCCCGACGTGCGGGATGACGCCGCCGAGCTCCATCTGCGCGGGCTGCTCGAGGAGCTCCGCGCCGAGCTTCAGGACCTGCAGCGGTCGCTCGGCGAGCTGCGGACCGTGGCCGAGAACCCGCTCGCCACGCCGTCGGCGACGGACGAGGCCGTCGACCGCGCGGCGCGCGTGTACGACGTCGACCGCGCGCGGATCATGGAGCTGCTCACGCACGTCCGCTCCGTCTTCGACGTCGCGCCGCGCCAGTACGCGAGGATCGGCGACGAGATCGGGCACGTCGCGAACGCGCTCGACCGGATCGCGCTCGACTGGCCGCGTCCCGGCGTGAAGGTGGACACGCTCGCGCGAACCGTAGGGACGCTCGACGCGCTCCTCGACGAGGCGATCTACCACGTCGCGCTCGTGACGACGCCGGCGCGCCTGAACGACCACCTCAGGACGCTCCCGATCGGACAGGCGCTCGACTTCGAGGGCGCCTTCGGGGACGAGCTGACGACGCCCGAGCAGCGGCGCCGCGTGCTCGAGTACCTCGCCACGCACCCGATCGGGATCGAGGGGCTCGTCGACGTCGAGAAGGGCAAGATCTACCGCAAGGCGTCGTCGCGGGCCGTGCGGGTCGGGACGCTGCTCGTCCCGCCGGCGGTGCTGCTCGCGGGAGTCCTGCTCGCGTGGCTGGTCACGTCCGTCGACGACTGGGGCTGGGTGGGCGACGACTGGCCCGACGGGCTGCGGGACTTCCGGCCCGTGCTCGCCGCCTACGTCTTCGTCACCCTCGGCGCGCTCGCCCACGTCGCCGTCAGCTTCCTCAAGCGCACGCGCGAGAGCGGCGGCGAGCCGCTCGTCGTCGCCGGGTTCTTCTGGTGGCTCCACGTGCGCTGGGCCTCGGTCTCGCTCTCGGTGCTGTGGCTGTGGATCGCCGTCGTCGGCCTCGCGGTCGTCGACCAGCTCTCGTGGCTGACGGCGTTCCTCGCGGGCTACGGGATCGACAGCGTCGCCGACCTCTTCCTGCAGCGCTTCGAGGCCCGCGCCGCGGCAGGCGTCGCCGCACTGAAGAAGTCGCTCTCGTAGGGACGCGGGCAGCACCTGCGACGTTGTCGCTTTTCACGCGACCGTGTGCGACCATCCGGCGCACGATTCTCCGCGGTGGCGAGACCGACCGGCTCGCGGGTGGGCGCCTGCGGCAACAGCGGGGAGGAGCAATGAAGGCAGCGCTGACGGCTCTGGGCGTCGCAATCGTGCTCGGAGCCACGGCGGCGGCGGCGTCCGCGCACGGCGGGCCGCCCGAGACGTCGACGACCACGTTCCAGGGCGGGACCGAGACCGTTGCCGGCTTCGACTGCGACGGCAACGAGGGCGTCGAGGACCACGTCTTCAACGGCGTGCTGCACGTGACCGAGTTCGCCGACGGTCACAGCCACGTGACGCTGACGCAGGCCGGCACCTGGACGCTCGACATGCCGGCGCCGCTCCCGGACTACACCGGGAGGTACGTGATCCACGAGAGCCACACCGCGACCGGGAACGTCGACGGGCTCACGATCGCGGTGCCATTCATCGGACGCGGTACCGACGGCTCGCACTTCCGGCTCGTGTTCACCCTCAGGCTGACGATCGTCGACGGCACCGTCGTCGTCGAGCGGATCGGCTTCCAGTGCGTGCAGTAGCCCGCACGCGCTGAGCGGGGGGAGCCCGGCGGCGGTCGGGCTCCCTCGCCTCCCGAGTCGCCCGCTACGGCTCCGTGTGGACGATCGCGTCCGCGATCCGCGGGCACGCGGTGCGGATCGCGTGCTCGACCTCGCTCGCGCGCGCGTGGGCCTCTGCGAGGGTCGCGGTCGGCTCGACGGCGAGCGTGAGGTGGGCGACGAGCCCCTCGTCGGTGTGCAGGAAGCGCAGCGACCGCGGCGGGACGCCCGTCGCCTCGACCACGGCACGGACGACGGCGTCCCGCTCGGGCTCGTCGGGCGCCACCCGCCCCTCCCCCGCCTCCGTCAGCGGCTCCACGTGCGTCTGCACCGAGTCGATCCCGGGGACCGCGGCGGCGATCGCCCGCTCGACCTCGGTCGCCGTCGCGTGCGCCTGCTCGAGCGGCAGCTCGCCGGGCAGCTTGAGGTGGAGCGAGACCTCCGTGCGATCGCCGACGTACAGGACGGTGACGTTGTGGACCTCGCGCACGCCCGCGACGCCGAGCGCGGCCGCGTGGGCGTGGTCTCGAATGGCCTCCTCCGCCTCGACCGGCTCGACGTGGACGACCACGTCGCTCTCGGGGAGCGCGCGCTGGACGGCGTCCTCGACGGCGTCGGCGGCGGCGTGCCCCTGCCCGACCGCGGCACCCGGGGAGACGCCGATGACGACGTCCGCGAAGTGGCGCCCCGCCGCCTGACGGAGGCGGAGCCGACGCAGCTCGACGGCGGGCGAGATCGCGTCGATCGCCGCGAGCGCCGCCTCGTGCGCGTCGGCGGGCGCGCGGTCCATCAGCACGTCGACGTTCCGCCGCATCAGCCTGACGGCCGCGACGAGGACGAGCGCCGCGACGAACAGCGCCGCCAGCGAGTCGCCGTTCGGGTACCCGGCGGCCGCCGCGGCGAGGCCGACGAGCACCGCCGTCGAGCCTGCGAGGTCGCCGCCGAAGTGGAGCGCGTTCGACTGGAGCGCCGCGCTGTGGAAGCGGCGCGCCGTCCGCAGCGACACGGTCGTCCGGGCGGCGTCGATCGCGATCACCACCCCGACGACCGCGAACGTCCACCAGGCCGCCTCGACCTCCGACTCGAGGACGCCCACGAGCCGCGCCACCGCCGCGCCGGCGATCGCGACGGACGCGGCGACGAGGAACGCCCCCTCGGCGAGCGCCGCCAGGTGCTCGGCCTTCCCGTGGCCGTACTGGTGCGCCGGGTCGGCCGGGCGGACGGCGACGCCGATCGCGAAGAACGTCAGCAGCGCCGCGACGAGGTCGGTGCCCGAGTGGAGCGCCTCCGACACGAGCCCCAGCGAGCCGCTCGCGACGCCCGTGGCCAGCTTGAGGACGACGAGCGCCGCGGCCGCGACCACGGAGACGAGCGCGGTCCGCCGCTGCGGGTGCACGTGGAGAGGCTACGCGGGCTCGAGCGGCCAGAGCACGACGTCCTGCCTGCCCGCGAGGTGCGCGACGGGCGCCTCGGCCGGGAGGTCGATCCCGTCGGGTGTCATCGTGGTCAGGTCGAGCTCGAGCTCGGCCTCGCGGAGCTCCCACGGCGGGTGGTGGATGTCCGCCCGGTGGATCACGCCGCGGTGCTGTGCGTAGAGGCAGTACCGCTCGGCCAGGAAGTGCTCGAGCGACCCGGGCGCGGCGGGCGCCGACCCGCCGTCGCCGCGGACGCTCGCCTCGAACACGTACGGCCGCTCGGCGCCGATCCGGGAGGAGCGCCAGTGGAGGTAGAGGCCCCGCTGCTCGTACGTCGCGCGGGCCTGGTGGTACGGCAGCCGGTACGTCCGCCGCGCGACCTCGACGGCGCCGCGGCTCGTTGCGTCGAGCGAGAAGAACCAGATCCCCGGCTTGCCGTCGCGCGTCACGTACGTGCGCACGTTCAGCTCCAGGAAGCTCGACACGAACGGCAGCGGCAGCGTCCCCCGGAGGCGTACCCCCTGGACCCGGAAGGGCGTCACCCCGAGCCAGGCGCTGCCGTCGTGCGTGTCGACGTCGAGCCCGCGCGGCACGAGCCGCCGCACCTGCGCCTCGTCGACGGGCCAGTGGACGAACAGGAGGTCGTCCCACGTCTGCGCCATCACCCACCCGCGCTCCGGGAGCGGCCACGGCCGGTGCGCCGTCTCCCGGGTCACGGCAGCCTGCCGCTGCGTCGCCTCAAGCCACGCCTGCACGGAGTCATTCTGACCGGCGGCAGCAGGGAGGGCGCAAGGGGGAACCGCCGGGTGGCGGGACCGCAGCCCGCGAAGCGGTTGCATCCCGCCCGTCCACCACAGCCGTGTCCGGGGACTGTCCCCAGCCATGGAGGGCGGGGGTATGGGGGAACCGCGAGGTTCCCCCGAGAAGCGACGCGCGGGATCGCAGCCCGGCGAAGCCGGGCGCATCCTGCCCGTCGAACCACGTCAGCCCCAATGAAGCCGCCACGCGGCCGGAGCGCCCGCCGCGAGAGCGGCGCGCGCGGAGGCCAACGGCAACGTTCTCTCAGGTCAGCTTACGAAGACGACGCCACGCAGGCCGAAGCGCGCTTCATGCGCGCGAGAGGCCAAGACGACATCGCAGCAACGCGACCGGGTGAAGGAGGGGGCCCACGGGGGAACCATGGCTTCCCCCGTGCTCATTTGCGGGCGATCACGACGAGCACGCCCGGCAGCCGCTCGCGCGGCCGCGCCGCCGGGAGCTCCTCCACTCGCCGGACGACGAGGCCGGCGCGCGCCACGACGCTCACGACGCGCCCGACCGTCAGCCCCTCGGCGTAGTCGCCCCGCCAGTGGAGCAGCGGGTCGACGCAGCGGAGCACGGGGTGCTCGTCGTGGAGGAGCAGGTAGCCACCGGGTCGGAGCGCCGCCTCGACCCCGTGCGCCCAGGCGTCGAGGTCGGCGACGCGCGCGAGGTTGCCGTCGGCGACGACGAGGTGGAAGCGGCCTCGCTGGAGCTCGAGCGGCAGCCCGTCGAGCGGTGACTCGAGCCAGGCGGCGGCCGCCGACGGCTCGCGCGTGCGCGCGACCTCGAGGAGCCGGACGTCGGGCTCGACCGCGGTCACGAGCCCTCCGCGCGCGGCGAGCTCGAGCGTGCCCTCGCCCGTGCGGCAGCCGAGGTGGAGGACGTGGCGCCCGCGCAGGTCGGGGAGGCGCTCGCGCAGCGGCGCCGGCAGCCCGTGCGCGCCCTCCGCCGCCCGGTGCCGGGCGTCGAACGCACGCACGTTCTCCTCGGTCGGCTCCATCAGGCCCCCGGCCGCCGACGACTCCCGCGCGGCGGAGCCGCGCTCCGCCAACGGCTGACGACGCTGCCGCCCCGATGCTCTCCGGGCCCGTGCATGGGCGCACTGTGCCCTCCGGCCTCGAGCCGGCAGCGCCGCCCCGGGAGCCTGATGGGGACCATCAGGCCGCCGGCCGCCGATGGGTCGCGCGCGGCGGAGCCGCGCTCCGCCGACGGCTGACGACGCTGCCGCCCCGATGCTCTCCGGGCCCGTGCATGGACGCACTGTGCCCTCCGGTCTCGAGCCAGCAGCGCCGCCCCGGAAGCCTGATGGGGACCATCAGGCCGCCGGCCGCCGATGGGTCGCGCGCGCGCCGTCATGCCGGGAGCGAGAACCCGCCGTCGACGACGAGCACCTGGCCGCGCACCATCTCGGCGTCGTCGGAGCAGAGGAACGCGACGGCGCCCGCGATGTCGTCCGGCTCGACCATCCGCCCCGCAGGCGTCCGCTCGCGTCCGGCGCGCACCATCTCGTCGCGGTTGGGGAAGTGGTCGAGCGCGCCGGTCTCCACCACGCCACCCGAGACGGCGTTCACGCGGATGCCCCGCGGCGCGAGCTCGACCGCCAGGTAGCGGACGACCGCCTCCAGCGCCGCCTTCGACGTCCCGACGAGGATGTAGTTGTCGAGCACCCGGCCCGAGCCGAGGCTCGAGATCGCCACGATCGACGACCCCTCCGGCATCGACGGGACGACCGTCCGCGCGAGGGAGAGGAGGGCGCGCGCGTTCGCGTTCAGCGTCCAGTCCCAGTGCCGGTCCTCGGTGTCGAGCGCAGGACGGATCACGCCCGTGGCCGCGTTGTGGACGACAGCGTCCAGCGGCCCAAGCTCCGCGACCTCGGCGAGCACGCGGTGCGAGGTGACGTTGCCGCGGACGAGCACGGGCTCGGCGCCGAGCGCCCGCACGGCCTCGGCGGCCTCCTCGGCGGCGCGGTCGTTGCGCAGGTAGCCGAGGGCGACGCGTGCCGCACCGTCGCGCGCGAAACGCGTCGCGATCGCGAGGCCGATCCCGCGCGTCCCCCCGGTCACGAGGACCGACGCGCCTGCTCGGCTCACGGCCGGCCTGGCAGCGGCCGGTCCGCGGGCGCGGAGCTCGGCAGCCCTTCCCAGCCCGGCCGCGTCCGCGGCTCGCGCTGGCCCTCGTCTGCCTTCGACGATGCGTGCGCGAGCCGTTCCAGCAGCGCCATCCGCTCCTCGCCGTGGCGACGCACCGGGTGGTCGGCCGGCAGGTCCGCGACGAGCTCTCGGACACGCGCACGGAGCTGGAGCGCGAAATGGGGCGTCGCGGGCCCGACGAGGGCGTCCACGTCGTCGATCGTCGGCTCGGCCATTCGCGCGGGAAGGGTAGTCGACGCGGGATAGGGTCGCCGCCGTGCGCCTGCGCCCCGTCGACCTGATGCTGCTGGCCACGGTCGTCCTCTGGGCGCTCAACCTGACGGTCTCCCGGTACATCCTCCTCCACGGCTTCCGTCCGCTGGCGTACTCCACCGTCCGCTACGGCGCCGCGGCGCTCGTGTTCGCCGGGGCGACGTTCGCGCTCGAGCGGACGCTTCGCGTCGATCGGCGCGACGTCGTTCGCGCCGTCGCCGCGGCCGGCCTCCTGCTGCTGAACCAGCTGGCGTTCGTGTACGCGCTCGACCGCACGACGGCGTCCACCGTCGGCCTGATCCTCGGGTCGACGCCGATCTGGGCGGGCCTGTTCGGGCTCGCGCTCGGCCTCGAGCGGCTCGACCGCCGCTTCTGGGCGGCCTCCGTCGTCTCCTTCACCGGAGTCGCGCTCGTCGCCGCCGGCGCGAGCGGAGCCGTCGACGCCGACAACCTCGGCGTCCTGCTCGCGCTCGCGACCTCGGCGACCTGGGCCGCGTACTCGGTCGTGATCGCGCCGCTGATGCGGCGGTACTCGCCGTTCCGGATCAGCACCGTCGTGCTCGCGCTGACCGCCGCCGGGCTGCTGGCGGTGGGCCTGCCGCAGACGGCGGCACAGGACTTCGATCTCGGCGCGCGCGTGTGGCTGCTGTTCGCGTTCGCGGTGCTCGGGCCGCTCGTGCTCACGAACGTGTTCTGGTACACCGCGCTCGATCGCGTCGGCCCGGGGCGCGCCACGCTCGCGGGCAACCTCCAGCCGTTCGTTGCCGCCGTCTTCGGCGTGGTGCTCCTGGACGAGACGCTCACGGCGCTCCAGCTCGCCGGCGGGCTGCTGATCGCCGCCGGGATCCTCCTCGCCGTCCGTCGCCGGGTCGGGACGGGAGTAAGATCCGAGCCGTGACGACGGACTTCATGCCGCTCGACGGCTGGGACCACGTCGAGCTCTGGGTCGGGAACGCGAAGCAGGCGGCGTACTACTACGAGCACGCGTTCGGCTTCCGGCGCACCGCCTACGCAGGGCCCGAGACCGGCGTGCGCGACCGGGCGAGCTACGTGCTCGAGCAGAGCGAGATCCGGCTCGTCCTCTCGAGCGGCCTCCGCCGCGACTCCCAGATCGCGGAGTTCGCGTGCCTCCACGGAGACGGCGTGAAAGACATCTCCCTGCGCGTCCCGGACGCGCGGGAGGCCTACCGAGAGGCCGTCCAGCGCGGCGCCCGCGGGATCGCAGAGCCGCGCTGGGTCGAGGACGAGTGGGGGAAGGTCGAGCTGGCGTCGATCGCGACGTACGGCGACGTCGTCCACACGTTCGTGAACCGCTCGCAGTACGAGGGCGCGTACCTGCCGGGCTACGTCACGCAGGAGGCTCCCGATGCCGGCGGCGAGGACGTCGGGCTGCTCGCGATCGACCACATCGTCGGCAACGTCGAGCTCGGCCGGATGGAGCACTGGGTCGAGTTCTACGAGCGCGTCTTCGGCATGACCGAGATGATCCACTTCAGCGACGAGGACATCTCCACCGAGTACTCGGCGCTGATGTCCAAGGTGATGACCGACGGCCAGGGGAAGATCAAGTTCCCGATCAACGAGCCGGCCGAGGGCAAGCGCAAGAGCCAGATCGAGGAGTACCTCGAGTTCAACCACGGCCCCGGCTCGCAGCACGTGGCGATGACGTCGGCGAACATCGTCGAGACGGTCGAGGCGCTGCAGCGACGCGGCGTCGTCTTCCTCTCGACCCCCGAGGCGTACTACGACGAGACGCCCGACCGGGTCGGCGAGATCGACGAGAGCTGGGACGACCTGCGGCGGCTGCGCATCCTCGCCGACCGCGACGACGACGGCTACCTGCTCCAGATCTTCACCAAGACGGCGCAGGACCGCCCGACGCTGTTCTTCGAGGTGATCGAGCGGCACGGCGCGCGCGGGTTCGGCGACGGGAACTTCAAGGCGCTCTTCGAGGCGATCGAGCGCGAGCAGGCGCTGCGCGGCAACCTTTGAAGCGTGGGGGAACCCATGGGTCCCCCACGAGCCCCCTCCTTCTGCCGGGTCGCGTTGGTGGGCGTCGTTCTGGCCTCTCGCGCGGATGAAGCGCGCTTCGTTGAGCGTGGGGGAACCCATTGTTTCTCCCACGGGCCCCCTCCTTCGCCGGGTCGCGTTGGTGGGGTGTCGTCTTGGCCTCTCGCGCGGATGAACCGCGCTTCGGCCTCCATGGCCGCGGTCTCATCGGCCTGACCTGAGACGACGTGGTCTGTGGCCTCCGCGCGCGCCCCTTCCGGGGCGGGCGCTCCGGCCGC
>DATHTC010000528.1:0-3528 GCA_035463735.1 Gaiellaceae bacterium
AGAGCAGGCGGCGCGTCACCCGCGACGAGCGCGATCAGCGCCGACGCGAAGCCGACGACGGCGACGACGAGCGCGACGAGCGTGTTGAAGCCGATCACCCCGTACGGCAGCCTCGCGGGCGTGCGGCGGAGCTCGTCGAAGCCCGCCAGCATTCCGATGCCGCCGACGACCACCGCGGCGGCGAGCAGGGCGGTGGCGAGCCCGAGCAGCACGGGGGCCGGCCGATCCCGCCGGGACGCGGGGCGCCTCGTTCACGGGACGTGCAGCGCGAGCGCCCCGAGCGCGGCCCCCGCGGCGACGTCGACGACGTAGTGGTTGCCGGTGGCGACGACGACGAGCGCAACCACGGCCGGGTAGCTACGCGCCGCCATCCGTCCGAGGCGCCCACCCGCTCGTGCTGCGAGTGCGCTCCCGGTCACGACGGCGAGCGACAGGTGCTGGCTCGGGAGCGCAGCGACGGGATTGTAGAAGCGGACGAGCAACGGGTGGTCGAGGTTGAGGCGGCCGACCGCCGGCGCCGGATCGGCGGCGTCCCTGACCGCGCGCGGTGGCGCGACGGGGAAGACGAGGAAGACCGGGAGCGCGCCCGCGTGTGCCGCCACGACGCGCCGTCGCAGCCGGTGGAACTCGCCGTCGCGGCGCCGGTAGAGCGCGATCAGAACGCCTACCGTGAGGCCGACGTTAAGCGCCCCGTACGCGATGTCGAGGGCGTGGACGAGCCGCGGCTCCCGCAGCGCGCACGACTCGACGCCCCCCTCGACCGCGATCCCGAGACGACGCTCGAGCTCGAGCACGCGCCGACCGTTGCTGCAGGCGCGCGCGCGGCCGGGCTCCGTCCATACCCTGCGGCGGACGAGGAGGTACGCGGCGTAGGCCCCGAGTCCGATCGCGACCTCGCGGCGGGCGCGGAAGCTCACTCCGCGCCCCTCGCGAGCCAGCGCATCGCGTACACCGCCGCCCAGTGCTCCGGATGCCGCCGGACGAGCTCGGTCCAGCGGTCGGCGAGCGCCTGGAGGGTGCGCCGCTCGCCCGCCTCTCCCTCGACGCGGTCAGGCGCTGCGATCGGCTGCTCGATCTCGACGCGCCACCGACGCGGCGCGAGCGGGAGCACCGAGAACGGCACGATCGGCGAGCCGCACAGCCGCGCGAGCGCGGCCGGCCCGGCTTGGAGCTCCGCCACGCCATCCAGGAAGTGGACCGGGTAGCGGCGCGACCCGGCACTCCCTTCCAGCTCACCGAGGACCAGGAGTGCCTCGCCACGGCGGAGGACGGAGGCGGCGGCAGGCGCCGGCCCGCTGCGGAAGTGGATCCGTAGCCCCGCCGCGGCCCGCAGTCGGTGGATCGCCCAGGCCAGCCAGTCGTCGGTCACGATCACGGTGGTCGGCACGCGCACGACGCGCGCCGGAACCGCCGCCGCGACCTCCCAGCCGCCCACGTGGAGGCTTGCGAGGATGATCCCGCGTCCCCCTGCGAGCGCGCGTTCCAGGTGCTCCCGGCCCACGACCTCGGTGGCCGCCAGGAGGTCGGCCGGCCGGTCGAGCGCCCAGAGGAGATCCGCGGAGCGGCGGGCCTCGTTCACGACCTCCTGTCGGACGAGGCGTCGCACGTTCTCGTCGTCAGCCGGGAGCGCGAGCGCGTGCGCGAGGTTCTCCGCCAGCCGCCGCCGCTTCGCCGGCCGCGCCGCCCACTCCAGTGTCCCGCCGGCGACGGCGAGCCGGTGCGCGAGACCGGCGGGGAGCCGCCCGCCAACCGACGCCCCCGCTCCGATCGCCGCCGCCAGGACGCGGGCGGCGAGGGGGCCGCGTCCGAACGGCGCCTCCGGGCGAGGCCGACCGTCCGGGGCGAGCTGGAGCCGCCGCCAGCGCTCGCGCAGGTCGATGCCGGTCGTCGGGGCGGTCCGCGTCATCTGCGTGGATCGAGCGACACGAGCTCGAGCTCGTACCGCTCCTCGAAGGTGACGTCGCCGATCGGTGAGGGGTTCGCCGTCCGCACGCGGTAGACGACGCGCAGTGGGAGCCCCGTGTCGGCGGCGAGCCAGTGCTCCTGCACGAGCCTTCCGCGCGACCCGCCCGACTCGCGCGCGTCGACCCTGAGGCGCAGTGCGCGCACGCGGCGCGGCCCGACGGCGACCGTCTCCGCGCCCAGCACCGTCGTCGTCCCTTCGAGCGCGGCGTCCGCGCTCCGGCACCGCACAGCAGAGGTCGCGCCCGGCCTGCGCTCCGCCGGCAGCCACGCCGCCTCGGCGCAGCGCCAGTCGGTGCGGTCGGCGCGCCCGAAGAACTCGTGCCGCTCCGACCAGCTCGACAGCCGGAGCTCGTCGCCCGCGGTGCAGAGCGCGAGCTCGTTCGTGCGCGCGGCGAGGACCTCCCAGCGCAGGGCGACCCCGCACCCGGTCGTCGTGACGGTGATCGTCGAGCGCGCCGGGTAGCGATGCCGGCGCCCGCCGAGGGCGCTCACGAACTCGAAGCCGTTCGTCGCGTACTCGTAGACGCCCGTCGGGATGCGCGAGTCCTCGACGCCGGCCACGCCTCGGAAGCGCCCGACCGCCTCGTCGACGGACGCGGGCTCGGAGGCGTCCGAGAGGCCGAAGCGCCAGACCGCGACGCCGCCGCCCGTGAGCGCCGCCGCGGCCACGACGGCGGCGGCGACCACGACCGTCGCCGACCTCCTCGTCCGGCGCCGGGGCATGGCCGACCCTACCGCGAGCCGCGCGCGCTGCCCGCGTCGCTCCCCGGGCGACCCACGGTCACGTCAGCACACCCAGGAGCGTGCGCAGCTGCTCGAGCAGGTCGAGCACGAGCCGCGGCTCGACGCGCTCCACCGCGCCGCGGACGAGGTCGGCCGCGAGGCCGGAGAGCACGCCCGCCTCCTCGGCGTCGTCGACCGCACGGACGAGGCCGTCGCCGACGGCCTGCTCCGCAGCCGAGGCGGAGATGCCGTGCTCGGCCGCGAACGCGGCCAGCGACTGCTCGTCCTCGAGCGCGAGCAGGAGCTCCTCGCGCGACGCGCCCAGCTCGCACGCCGCGCCGTCGAGCGCCGAGAGCACGACCTGCTCGACGACCTGCGGCACGTCGCCGGGATCGCGCCACTCGCGCGTCCGGCACGGGTCGGCGACGGGCGTCGGCTCGTAGGAGGCGCCGCCGAGCGCAAGGTACGGGACGACCACGGCGGCGACGGCGACGAGTGCGACGAGGATCGGGGCGGCGCGGCTCACAGGCCTCCCTCGCGGCGGCCGAGCCATAGCGGCACGAGCGCGGCGAGTGCGAGGGCCGCCGCGACGAGGAACGGGCCCGAGAACGCGTCCGTGACCGCGCGGTCGAGCTCGTCCTCGAGCGCCGCGAGCAACGACCGGTACTTGTCCGTGTCCGGCCGGTCCGCGAACGCGGCCCCCACGTCGGGCACCTCGCCGACCGCCCGGTCGACCGCGGCGAGGACGTCCTGGGCCACGCCGAGCTTGTCGAGCGGGGGAATGCGGCTGTCGAGCACCGCCGCGGTGCCCGCTCGCAGCGCCTCGTCCTGGTTCCGCTC
>DATHTC010000529.1:0-10374 GCA_035463735.1 Gaiellaceae bacterium
GAGAACCTGCTGCGGATGCTCGAGACGCGCCTCGACAACGTCGTCTACCGGCTCGGGTTCGCCGCCTCGCGCGCGCAGGCCCGGCAGCTCGTCCGCCACGGGCACTTCCAGGTGAACGGCCGGCGGGTGAACATCCCCAGCTACCAGGTCAAGCCGGACGACGTGATCACGGTCGCGCAGGGTTCGTCTGCGCAGCAGGTGATCCGTGACGCGACCGATCTCACGGCGGCGGTGTCGCCGTGGCTCCAGGCAGACCACGAGGGCCTGACGGGGAAGGTCCTGAAGTGGCCCGAGCGCGCGGAGATCGACGCGCCGGTGCAGGAGCAGCTCATCGTCGAGCTCTACTCGAAGTAACTCGGAAGGAAAGGATTCAGCGTTGGCCACCCGCACGAGCCTGATGGAGTTCCAGGTCCCGAAGATCGTCCACGAGGAGGTGGACGAGCACCGCGGCGTGTTCGTGATCGAGCCGCTCGACCGGGGCTTCGGCTACACGTTCGGCAACTCGCTGCGCCGCGTGCTGCTCTCGTCGCTCGAGGGCGCCGCCGTCACGTCCGTGAAGGTCGAGGGCGTCGCACACGAGTTCACCACCCTGCCGGGCGTCCGCGAGGACGTCACGGACGTCATCCTCAACCTCAAGGACCTCATCTGCCGCCTCCACGGCGAGTCGCCGGAGATCGAGGTGCACATCGCCAAGAAGGGCTCCGGCGTCGTCACCGCGGGCGACATCGAGGCGCCTGCCGACCTCGAGATCCTCAACCCGGAGCTCGAGATCGCACACCTCGCCGACAAGGGCAAGCTCGAGGTCACGCTCACGATCGGGCGCGGCCGCGGCTACGTGCCGGCCGAGCTCAACCGCGGCCCCGAGCACACGATCGGCGTGATCCCGATCGACTCCATCTTCACGCCCGTCCGCCGCGTCGCCTACGACGTCGAGGCCGCGCGCGTGGGGCAGCGCACGGACTACGACAAGCTCCGTCTCGACATCACCACCGACGGGTCGATCGAGCCGCGCGAGGCGCTCGCGCAGGCCTCCGAGATCCTCATCCGGCAGCTGATGATCTTCGCCGACCCCGACCGCATCGAGGGCTTCGGCGAGGCGGCCGCGGCCGCCGAGGGCGCCGGCGCCGAGGTCTCGCTCGCGCACGGGATGGAGAACTTCCCGATCGAGGAGCTCGAGCTCGGCGTCCGCTCGTACAACTGCCTCAAGCGCGTCGGCATCGAGACGATCGGCGATCTCGTGACGAAGAGCGAGGGCGAGCTGGCCGCGATCCCGAACTTCGGGAAGAAGTCGATCGAGGAGGTCAAGGAGACCCTCGCGACGCACGGGCTGACGCTCCGGGGAGACGAATAACGGCGTGAGGCACCACCGCGCAGGCAAGAAGCTCGGGCGCGACTCGGCGCACCGCAAGGCGCTCTACGCGAACCTCGCCTGCGCGCTCGTGGAGCACGGGCGGATCCGGACGACGGTGACGAAGGCGAAGGCCGTGAAGCCGTTCGCCGAGCAGATGATCACGCTCGGGAAGCGCGGTGACCTCGCGGCGCGCCGGCAGGCGATCTCCGAGCTGCGCTCGCAGGACGCGGTCCACAAGCTGTTCGCCGAGGTCGCGCCGCGGTTCTCCGACCGTCCCGGCGGCTACACGCGGATCGTGAAGATCGGCCCGCGCTCCGGTGACGCGGCCGAGATGGCCTACCTCGAGCTCGTGGATTACGTGCCCGAGCGTCCCGGCGCCCCCGTCGGCGCCTAGCTAGTCGACGAGCCGGAATCCGGTCAGGCGCCCCTGCGCGATCCAGACGGGGCGCGGCAGCGCCTCGTCCGCGACGAGGTAGAGCGTCCCGGTCGGCGTCTCGCCGGACGCGCCCGCGCCGGGGTCGACCCACCAGCCGAAGGCGAGGACGCGGCCCGCGACGAGCCCGCCGTCGGGCCGCTCGTAGTCGGTCTCGACCAGGAGCCCGT
Source organism: Gaiellaceae bacterium (assembly GCA_035463735.1). Taxonomy (GTDB): domain Bacteria; phylum Actinomycetota; class Thermoleophilia; order Gaiellales; family Gaiellaceae; genus DATHTC01. The sequence continues at coordinate 1,955 of DATHTC010000529.1, forward strand.
GCGTGCACGGGACGGCGAAGTCGGCGTGGTGCTCCATAGCCGCGGGATACGCTGCGGGGCGGCGTGCTCCTCGTCGGCGCGATCCTGCTCGCGGTCTTCGTGCTCCCCGCTCCGTGGAGCTACGTGGCCGTGGTCGCCGCTGCGGTCGTGGAGGTGGGGGAGGTCTGGTTCTGGCTCTGGTACACCCGCCGCCGCGGGCCGTCGGTGGGCGTGGAGACCCTCGTCGGCCGCGTCGGGGAGGTCGTGACCGCGTGCCGGCCGCGCGGCCAGGTCCGGCTCGACGGAGAGCTCTGGAACGCGATCTGCGCTGCCGGGGCGTCGGCCGGCGAGCGCGTGCGAGTGCGCGAGGTGCGCGGGCTGACCCTCCACGTGGAGCCGGAGGGAAGCTAGTCCGGCGCGCCGCCCTGGAGCTCCTCGAGCGCGAGCGCCTCGGCCGCCAGCACCTCGTAGAACGCGAGCGACTCCATCGGCGTCCCCGAACTCCGCGCGATCTCGTCGCGAAGCCCGGCGCCGCTGACGTTGTCGTCGCGCATCGCGCGGTCGTCGCTCCAGAACGTCAGCCCGATCGACCGGCCCTCCTCGCGGTCGATGAGCACCATCCAGCCGCGGAACCCGGTCGCGTCGCGCATCCAGGGCACCGCCTGCTCGCGGTAGGTCGCCACCGCGTCCTCGATCACCTCGGGGGCGGCCCGGAAGGTCGTCACTCGCACATACATGGGAGCCGCGTCGGATTCTACGGACAGGCCGCGCGTATCCTCGCGCCGTGCGGCTCCGGCTGACGCTCGAGTACGACGGCCTCGGCTTCCACGGCTGGGCGGCGCAGCCCGGGCTGCGCACCGTCGAGGGCGAGCTGCGGACGGCGCTGACACGCGTGTTCCAGCAGTGGTCGGGGCTGGCCGTCGCCGGGCGGACCGACGCCGGCGTCCACGCGCTCGGGCAGGTGGTGTCGCTCGACGTCGACGGCGGGCCGCCGCCGGAGCGCGTGCCCGGCGCGCTGAACGCCGAGCTCCCGGAGGACGCGTCCGTCGTCGCCGCGGGGCAGGTGCCGCCGGCGTTCCACGCGCGCTTCTCCGCCCGCACCCGGAGCTACCGCTACCGCATCTACCGGCGCCGCTGGTCGTCCCCGTTCGAGGCGGGGCGCTCGTGGTGGCACCCGCGTCCGCTCGACGAGCAGCTGCTGGGCGAGTCCGCGCACCTGCTGCTCGGGGAGCACGACTTCCGGGCGTTCACGCCGACCGAGACGCAGCACGACGTCTTCGTCCGCGTCGTCGAGCGTGCAGCCTGGTTCCGCCGCGGGGACCTGCTGGAGTTCGAGATCACCGCCGACTCGTTCCTCCGCCACATGGTGCGGACGCTCGTCGGGACGATGCTGGAACGGACGCCGGAGGAGCTGGGCCGCCTGCTCGAGGGCAGGCCGCGGAGCGACGCGGGAACGACGGCGCCACCGTGGGGCCTCTACCTCGTCGGCGTCGACTACGGCTAGAGCAGCCGCGGGAGGTGGTGCGCCAGCTGGGCACGCCACGACGGCCAGTCGTGCGGGACGTCGTGGCCCCAGACGTCGAGCTCGTGCGGGATGCCCTTCTCGGCGAGCAGCCCAGCGAAGGCGCGGGTCGAATCCAGCGCGCCCGTCGTGTCCTCCCACATCCCCTGCCCCGCGACGAGGACCAGCCGCACGCGGCCGCGGAGCCAGTCGAGGTGGTCTCCGTGCAGGTGGACGACGTAGTCGGCGGGGTTGTTGAAGTAGACGGCGTCCCCGCGCTCGCCCCAGCCGAGGGCGCCGACGTCGTAGACGCCGGAGAGGCACAGCGCCCGCGGGAACGCGTCGGCGCGCTTGAGCGCGAAGTTGGCGGCGTGGTAGGCGCCCATCGACGCTCCGACGAGGGCCACGTCGTGGTGGCCGCCGCAGTCGTCGCGGATCCACGGCGCGACGTGGTCGACGATCCAGTGCTCGTACGCGCCGTGCCGCCGGGCCCGCTCCTCGAGCGGGACGTCGTCCGCGCACCACGTCCACGCGTCGAAGGCGTCGACGCAGTAGAGCTTCAGCCGTCCCGCGTCCAGGTCGTGCGCGACCGCGCCGACCATCCCCGTCCGCTCCCAGTCCCAGGCGTTGCCCTTCTCCGCGGGGAAGGCGAGCACGGGCGGTCCCCAGTCGCCGTACGCGACGACCGCGGCGTCGCCGATGCGGACCTCGCGGCGCGTCACGTCCAGGCGCGCAGCAGCAGGTCCGCGAGGTGGGGGTGCAGCGAGTCGCGCCAGGCGATCCAGTTGTGCGCGTCGCGGTGCTCGACGAAGCGGAGCTCCCAGCCGTGCCGCTCGAGCGCGGCGGCGAGGGCGCGGTTGTTGGCCAGGTTCTCCTCGGCGGTGCCGCAGGTGATCACCGTGGGGATGCGCGCGACGGGGTCGCGGCCTCCGTGGACGCGGCCGACGAAGCGCGTGATCCTGCTCCACCGGCGAAAGCGCGACTCGTGCCCGTCGAGCCGGCGACGGAAGAAGCTGCCCGACTGGAGGAAGAGCCCGGCGAACGTGCCCGGGTTCAGCCAGTGGGCGTGGAGGGCCGCCAGCGCGCCGAGGCTCGCGCCGAGGATCACCGGCTCGTCGCGGCTCGGCGCCTGCTCGAGCACCTCGGGCAGGAGCTCGGCCGCGAGCGCGTTCCCGTACCGCGCGGAGCCCGAATACGACTCGTTGCGGTCGCCGGGCGGTGCGAGGAGCGCCGCCCGGAAGTCGGGGACCTCGCCGAAGTCGACGAGGTGGTCGAACAGGGCGAGCAGGTCGGCGTGCTCCGCGTACTCGGGCCCGTCGTGCACGACGAGGAGCGGCAGCGGCTCGGCGGGGTCCGTCTCGGCGGGCGACCACAGGAGGCCGCCGATCGGGCCGCGGAGGCGGCGGCTCTCGAGCCGAAGGCCGCGCAGCTCGCCCACGCGCGCGTCCTCGTCCGCGCACCAGGCGGGCGCGTCGTACTCGGGGAGCTCGACCACCGACTTCTCTCCGAACGGCCCGCGGACGCGGCGCGGGTTGCCGGGGTCGGGGACCACCTCGGCTCGCCCGCGCCGGTGCAGCTCGAGGAGGTACTCGATCCGGTCGGCCGGCGGTCGCTCGAGCCGGAGCTCCCAGCCCTCGCCGCCGCGTGCGAAGGGGATCCGGCGCGGCCGTGTCAGCTCGTGCAGCAGCGCGACGCGGTCGACGCCCTCCTCGTCCGGCAGGGAGAAGACGACGGCGTCGCCGACGAGGACCGGCCCGGTGGCGGCGACGGCTGCCATGCGGCGCGACGATAGCGGCGCGCCCGGCGCGGACGGAGGCCGGCGCGAGAAGCGGGCGAGAGGGCGCGTGTTCCCCCGCGGGCTCGGCTCGGCGATGAGGGACGGACTGAAGTCCGTCCCGGACCGCAGTGGCGAGGCGTCGATCGCACCGGGGGCCCGTTTGGGCCTCGGTACGATCGACGCCGTGCGCTTTCCGGTGGTGTTGTTCGATCTCGACGGCACGCTCATCGACTCCGGCGCGATGATCGTCGCCTCGATGCGGCACGCGGTCACGACCGTGCTCGGCCGCGAGATCGCCGAGGAGGAGCTCAAGGCGCACGTCGGCGGCTCCGGCCTCGTCGCGCAGATGCGCGCTCTCGACGAGGAGCGCGTCGACGAGCTCGTGGCCGCCTACCGGGAGCACAACGAGCCGCTGCACGAGCACCTCCAGCCGTGCGCGGGGATCGACGAGCTGCTCGAGCGGCTGCGGGCGGAGGGCCGGCGGCTCGGGATCGTCACGGCGAAGCGGCTCATCACCGTCAGGCTCGCGTTCGACGTGCTCCCCTGGCTGGAGCCCCACTTCGAGATCGTCGTCGGTGCGGAGGACACCGACCGGCACAAGCCGAACCCCGACCCGCTCCTGCACGCGCTCGAGCGGCTCGGGGCGGAACCACGGGAGGCGGCGTACGTCGGTGACTCCCCGTTCGACGTCGCTGCGGCGAAGGCGGCGGGCGTGTTCGCGGTCGCCGTCACGTGGGGCGGGATCCACGCACACGACCGGCTCGAGGCGCAGCACCCGGACGCGCTCGTCCACGACCCGGAGGAGCTCCTTGGCGTCCTCTGACGTCGCGGCGCGCGTCTCGGAGCTCCGCGAGCAGCTCGAGCACCACCTCTACCGCTACCACGTCCTCGACGAGCCCGAGATCTCGGACGCCGAGTACGATCGCCTCTACGACGAGCTGGTGCGCCTCGAGGGCGAGCATCCCGAGCTGCTCGATCCCACGAGCCCGACGCAGCGGGTCGGCGCGCCGCCCTCGGACCGGTTCCGCAAGGTCGAGCACCTGCAGGCGATGGGGTCGCTCGACAAGGTCACGACGGCGGACGACCTCCGCAAGTGGGCCGAGGACATCCGCAAGCGCCTCGACTCGGACGAGCCCGTCGCCTGGGTGACCGAGCCGAAGATCGACGGCCTCGCGATCAACCTCACGTACGAGGACGGGATCCTCGTGCGGGGCGCGACGCGCGGCGACGGGATCGAGGGCGAGGACGTGACCGTGAACCTCCGCACGCTGCCGACGATCCCGCTGCGGATGCGGGGAGCGGAGCTGCCGCGCCTCGTCGAGGTGCGCGGTGAGGTGTACATGCCGCTCTCGGGCTTCCGCGAGCTCAACGAGCGCATGACCGCGGAGGGCAAGAAGCTCGCGCCGAACCCGCGGAACGCGGCCGCCGGCTCGCTGCGCCAGAAGGACTCGTCGATCACCGCGCAGCGGCCGCTCGCGCTCTGGGCGTACGGCCTCGGGGCCGCGGACGGCGTCGAGCTGTCGTCCCAGTGGGAGATGCTCGCGTGGCTCCGCGAGCGTGGCTTCCGGACGAACCCCTTCGCGGCACGGCACGAGTCGATCGAGGAGGTGGCGCGGGCCGCGTCCGAGTGGGAGACGAAGCGCGCCGAGCTCGACTACGAGATCGACGGGATCGTGATCAAGGTCGACTCGATCGACCAGCAGCGCCGCCTGGGCGCGCTCCACAACCGGCCCCGGTGGGCGCGCGCCTTCAAGTGGGCGCCGATGACGGCGCAGACGAAGCTCGTCAAGATCCACATCCGCGTCGGGCGCACGGGCGCGCTGAACCCGTGGGCGGAGCTCGAGCCGGTCGAGGTCGGCGGCGTGACCGTCTCCACCGCGACCCTCCACAACGAGGAGGACATCAACCGCAAGGACATCCGCGAGGGCGACGTCGTGATCGTCCAGCGCGCCGGCGACGTGATCCCGCAGGTGGTCGGCCCCGTGCTCCCGCACGCGCGCGGGACGAAGCCGTTCCGGATGCCGGAGCGCTGCCCGCTCTGCGACGCCGAGATCGTGAAGCCCGAGGGCGAGGTGATGCACCGCTGTCCGAATCGCGCCTGCCCGTCGCGCGGCCTCGAGACGCTGATCCACTGGGTCCAGGCGGCGATGGACATCGACGGCGTCGGCGAGCAGTTCGTGCGCCGCCTCTGGGCGCAGGGGCTGCTGCGCTCGATGCCGGACCTGTACCGCCTCGCGCCCGAGCAGCTGCTCGAGCTCGACGGCTACGGGGAGATCTCCGCGCGGAAGGCGGTTGACGCGATCGTGGCGTCGAAGTCGCGTCCGTTCAACCGCGTCCTGTTCGGCCTCAACATCCCCAAGGTCGGGTGGGTGATGGCGCGGAACCTCGCCTCCCACTTCGGAGCCGTCGATCGCCTCGCAGCGGCGACGCAGGAGGAGCTCCAGGAGGTCGAGGGCGTGGGGCCCGACCGGGCGGAGCTGATCGTCGAGTGGTTCGCCGACGAGGAGAACCGGCGTCTGATCGAGGAACTGCGCGCGCTCGGGCTGCGGTTCGAGCTCGCCGCCGAGGAGCGGCCGGCCGAGGGGCCGCTCTCCGGCCGTACGTACGTGATCACGGGCACGCTCGAGGGGTTCTCGCGCGACGAGGCGAAGGCGGCGCTGGAGGCGAGGGGCGCGAAGGTCGGCGACTCTGTGTCGAAGAAGACGTCGGGCGTGATCGTCGGCGAGAGCCCGGGCTCGAAGCTCGCCAAGGCGCAGAAGGCCGGCGTGCCGGTGCTGACGGAGGAGGACCTGCGCGCGCTGCTCGCCGGTTGACGCGGCCGCCGGCTAGGGGCTCGACGCGAGCACCGTGACGAACCGGTCCTGGGCTCGGCGCGCCCACCAGGACGACACGGGCGACCCGTTCTGGACGACCGCGAAGGCGTACCGTCCGGCGACGTAGCCGGCCAGGGCCGACGCGACGCGCGTGGTGCCGGTCTTCGCGAAGACGGCCCCGGCGGCCGGAGCGCTGCGGAGCCGGTCCTCGAGCGTCCCGCTCCGCCCGGCGACCGCGAGCGTGGAGAGGAACGACCCTCGGAGGAGCGGGTCGCCCCATGCGAGCACGAGGATGCCGACGAGGGCGTCCGCGGTCTGGCGGTCGAGGAGCGAGAGGCCGGAGGCATCCACGACCCGGACACCGGCGAGCGGGATCCCCGCGTCGTGCAGCACCTCGTGGACGACGCTCGCCCCGGCCCCCGTGGTTCCCTTCCCGCGCTCGACGGCGCCGAGGTGCTTGAGCAGCATCTCGGCCGTGAAGTTGTCGCTCTCGCGGTTGACGGCGCGCAGGAGCGTCTGGAGCGGGGGCGACAGGTGTCGCGCGAGCAGCACGTCCTCGCTCGGCGCGGGCGCGGCGACCGCGGCGCCGGCCACGGCGACGCCCGCCCGACGGAGCGCGTCGCGGAAGAGGATCGCGGCGGCGAGCGCGGGACGGGTCGTGGTCCGGCCCCGGAGCCGCGCGCGGTCGACCACGAGCGCCGACAGCGGCGGCGACTCGCCGATGAAGTAGCGCGCCTTCCAACCCGGGGCGGTGCGTCGCGCGTCGTAGAACGACTCGTCGCCGAGCACGCGCCCGGCGATCCGGCGGATGCCCTGCGCGCGGACTCGCGCGGCGAGCGCGCGCAGCCCAGCCGACCCGAGGGCCGGGTCGCCGGCGCCCTGCAGGACGACGTCGCCCCTCCACGTGCCGCCCTCGAGCACACCGGAGCCGACGACGCGGGTCTCGAGCCGGTAGGTGGTACCGAGGCGTGCGAGCAGCGCGAGGCTGACCGCCAGCTTCTCGGTCGACGCCGGCGCGAGCGAGAGCCCGGCGTTGCGCGCGTAGACGACCTCCCCCGTCGCCAGGTCGACCGCGATCGCGGCCGAGCGCGAGGGCGCGACGTGCGGGACCGCGAGCGCGCGCGCGAGGCGCGACGGGAGCGTCCGGTCGGCGTCCGTGGCCGCCGGCGCGGGCGCCGTCGCTGCGCCGAGGGCCGCGAGGAGCGCGGCGACGAGGAGCACGATGCGGAGGAACGGCTGCAAGCGGTAGGCCCCGGTCGGGTCAAAGATAGTCCTCACGGCCCATGGCGGCAGGGGGCGCGCGCCGGATAATCGGCGGACCCTGAGCGACGACGACGACCTCCTGAGCGAGATCCACGCGCTGATCGCGAAGCAGTCGGCGAGCGGCGACACGAGCGTGCTCGAGCGAATCGAGGAGACGCTGACGGTCGGCTACGCCCGTGCGCTGGCGCTCGAGGCTGAGCGTTGGCGGCTCGAGCGGCGGCTGGGCGAGGTCGCCGCGACGGTCGGCGAGGGAGGCGCCGGGGCCGCCGAGCTCAGCGCGCTCGCGCGGCGCATGGCAGACGCCGACGTCGACCTCGTCCGCCTCCGCGCGGCCCTGGCGTCGCTGCGCGACCGCGCAAGCGCCCTTCGTTCCGCAGCCTGAGCCCCTGGGCCGGTTCTCGCCGCGGCGAGAACCGGCTACACGATCCCGCTCCTCACGGCGTAGACCGCCGCCTGGATGCGGTTGTCGATCTGCAGCTTCATGAGGATGTTCGAGATGTGGTTCTTGACCGTCTTCGGGCTGATGTGCAGCTCGGCCGCGATCTGCGCGTTGTCCTTGCCGTTGGCGATCAGCTTCAGCACCTCGATCTCGCGCTCGGAGAGCTCCGCGCGGATCGTCTTCTCGATCTCCGGCTGCGAGCTCGACGCGCGGATGCGCTGGAGCACCTTCGACGCGATCGCGGGGGAGACGATCGACTCGCCCGCCCCTGCGGATTCGATCCCCCGCATCAGCTCCTGGATCGACGAGTCCTTGAGCAGGTAGCCGCAGGCGCCGGCGAGGATCGCGTCCATCACGTCGGCGTCCTGGTCGGAGATCGTCAGCACGAGCACCCGCGTCAGCGGCGCGATCGCGGTGATCTGCCGCGTCGCCTCGACGCCCGTCATCCCCGGCATGTTCAGGTCCATGACGACGACGTCCGGGGCGAGCTCGCGGACGAGCCGCACCGCCTCTGCCCCGGCCGACGCCTCGCCGATCACCTGGACGCGCTGCTCCTCGAGCAGCGTCCGCAGCCCGGTCCGGAACAGGTCGTGGTCGTCGACGAGCAGCACGCGGATCGTCTCCAGCGACGGCCGTTCGGTCTCCTGA
>DATHTC010000530.1:0-9001 GCA_035463735.1 Gaiellaceae bacterium
GTCGGCCCTGCACGAGGCCGTGCACGCGGGCGAGCTCGCGCCGGACGTCGCCCTCGACCGGCTCGCCCGCGTCTGGAGGCTGCCGATCCGCCTGCTCGGCGACGCCGTGCTCCGTCGCCAGGCGTGGCGCGTCGCGGAGGAGCTGGGCTGGGCCGGGACCTACGACGCCGAGTACGTCGCGCTCACCCAGCTGCAGGCGGACGCGTTCGTCACGCTGGACGCCGAGCTGGCGCGCCGTGTGGAAGGGATCGTCCCCACGGCCTCGCTCGAGGCGCTGCGGACGCCCTGACGTAGCGTCCTGCCCGTGCACCGGCTCACCAAGGCACAGGCTCGGCGTATCGCGGTGCGCGCGCAGCTGCTCGACGCGCCGCGGCCGACGGAGCTGCTCGAGGTCGTGCAGCGCCTGACCCTGCTGCAGATCGACCCGACCGCCGCTATCGCGCCCAGCGCCGACCTCGTCGCCTGGAGCCGCCTCGGCTCGTCGTACCGGCCCGACGACCTCAGGCGGGCCCTCGAGCAGGACCGCACGCTGTTCGAGCACGACGCGCTGGTGCGGCCGATGAGCGACGTCGGGCTGTACCTCGCCGGCGCGGCCGACTGGCCCCCGTGGGAGCGCACGCGCGCCTGGCTCCGAGACAACGACCCCTTCCGCCGCGACATCCTCGACCTGCTCGGAAGCTCCGGGCCGCTGAGCTCGCGTGACATCCCGGACACGTGCGTCGTGCCGTGGGCGTCGACCGGCTGGACGAACGACCGCAACGTCAACCAGATGCTCGAGCTCCTGATGATGCGCGGGGAGGTCGCGATCGCCGGGCGCGTCGGCCGCGAGCGGCTCTGGGACCTCCCCGAGCGGGTCTATCCGGCCGACGTCGCCGTCCCGTCGGCGGAGGAGGCGGTGCGCAGGAAGAACGAGCGGCGGCTCGCCGCGCTCGGGATCGCCCGGCAGAAGACCAGGGCGTTGCCGGGCGAGCCGGCCGACGTCGGCGAGGCCGGCGAGCCCGCCGTCGTCGAGGGGGTGAAGGGCGAGTGGCGTGTCGACCCGACGTACCTCGACAGGGACTTCGAGGGCCGGACGGCGCTGCTGTCGCCCTTCGACCGGCTCGTCCACGACCGCGTCCGGGCCGTGGAGCTGTTCGACTTCGAGTACACGCTCGAGATGTACAAGCCCGCCGCGAAGCGCCGCTGGGGCTACTACGCCCTGCCGGTCCTCCACGACGACCGGCTCGTCGGGAAGGTCGACGCCGCCGCCGACCGCAAGGCCTCGGTGCTGCGGGTCCACGCGATCCACGAGGACGTCGGGCTCACCCGCTCGATGACGAAGGCCGTGCAGGCCGAGCTGGAGGATCTCGCCTCGTGGCTCGGGCTGGCTGCGGTCGAGCCCGGCTAGCTCCGGCCCCGGCGCGAGCCTCGTCCGCACGAGCCGGGATGCGCGTCTCGAGGGCGCCTGCCGAGACCGCTGGGTCGGCGGCGCGCGGAGCCGGACGCCCCGCGCGCCGCCCCCGCTCAGCAGCTCTGGTTGTCGAGGGTGACCGAGCTGACGGGCGAGCGGTTGCCTGCGCTGTCGACCGCCTGGACGGAGAACGTGTTCGACGCCTGCGTGCCGTACGTGATCCAGCGGTCGATCCCGGTCTGGGCGCCGTCGAAGACGCCGTTCACGCGCACCTCGTAGAGGATCGCGACCTGCGCGTCGACGTCGTCCACGGACTCGTCCCAGAAGAGCCACGTCTCGCAACCGAAGTCCCACGCGACGAGGTTGGCAGGCGCCGTCGGCCCGGTCGTGTCGGTGCTCGGCTGCGTGCTCGCCGTCACCGCCGCGCTCGGCGCCGAGGCGTTCCCCGACGGGTCGACGGCGACGACCGTGAACGAGTGGGTGGTCGCGGCGGCGAGGCGCAGCACCGTCACCGCCCGCTCGCCCGTCCACTCGACGTTCGCGAGCACGCCGTTCGCGAAGACGCGGTACGTGCAGCAGGTGGAGTCGTCGTCGGCGACCGGGCCCCACGCGAGGCCGACGGTCGACGACGTCGTGCTCGTCACCGAGACGACCGGCGCGGCCGGCGGCGTGGTGTCGACGGGCAGCGTCACCGTCAGCGTGTTGCTCTGCTTCGACTCCCGCCCCTTCGCGTCCCCCGCCCACATCACGAACGAGTACGTCCTGCCGGGGACCATGTCGCGCGTCCAGGTGTAGCTCGTCTGGGTCTGCGGGACGCCGACCCGGTAGCCGAAGCTCGCCTCGATCACGTACGTGAAGCTGCCGGAGTTGACGGCCGCGTCCCACGCCAGCGTGACGCTGTGCGGTGTGATCGCGGCCACGCGAAGGTTCTTCGGGCCGTCGAGCGGCCCGGGCTTGCGGGCCGGGGCGGCCGAGGGCGCCGCGAGCAGCATCGCGACGACCGCGGCTGCCGCGCAGACGGCGCGGCGGGCGAAAGGACGCGGGGTCATCCGTTCCTCCGATCAAGGACGGGCGCATCGGCGCCGGGTGCCGTGTCACCCGGTAGTAGCGCCGCGGCGCGCGAACGGATTTCGGAGACGAGGATCTCGTCGGCGAGGTCGTCGGCCTGGACCCGCGAGGCGGTGCGCTGCGGGGCGGCGCGGGATGCGGGGCCGGCTCCGCCCGTTCGCGGTCATTTAAGGGTCTCGTAAGCCGGGCGTAACGGTTGCCGCCTACGCTCGCCTCGTCAGCGAGGCGACAGAGGGGCGGCGTCATCGTGAGCACGAGGGCTGCGGCGTCGGCTATCTGCGCAGTGGTCGCGATCGCGGCCGCTCCGCTTGCGTCGACCGCGAGCACCGCAGCGGGCAGCTGGACGGCGACGGCGGACATGGCGATCGCGCGCGACAACCTGACCGCGACGCCGCTCGAGGATGGCCGCGTGCTCGTGGTCGGTGGGGGCGGTGAGGCGACCACGGAGCTGTACGACCCGCCGACCGGCACGTGGCTCCCGGGCGGGACGCTGAATCAGCCGCGCGGGCTGCACGAAGCCGTGCGTCTCCGGGATGGTCGCGTGCTCGTCATCGGCGGCGCCTACACGGCCAGTGCCGAGCTGTACGACCCGGCGACGAACCGCTGGACGCCGACCGGGAGCATGAGCGTCGACCGCTTCGACTTCACCGCCACGCTCCTCTCCGACGGGCGCGTGCTCGTCGTGGGTGGATTCTCCGGCAACGGCGCCGGCGTGCAGGCGAGCGCCGAGCTCTACGACCCCGTCACCGGCCGCTGGACGGCGGCCGGAAGCCTACGGACGCCTCGCCGGAACCACATGGCGACGCTGCTGCTCGACGGCACCGTCCTGGTGGCGGGCGGCTTCAACTCCGAGGGCTGGTTGCGGAGTGCAGAGCTCTACGAGCCCGCCCGCGGGCGGTGGAAGCGCATCGCGCCGATGACGATCGCCCGCGAGCACGGGAGCGCCACCCTGCTCGGCAACGGCCGCGTGCTCGTCGCCGGCGGAGGCAACCCGTACGCGACCACCATCTACGCCGAGCTCTACGACCCGGCCTCGGGCAGGTGGACTCCGACCGCCGGGATGACCGACTACCACGGCTCCGAGGCCGTGCTGCTGCAGGACGGGCGCGTGCTCCTCGCCGGGGGCGGCTACGCGGGCGACGTCTACGCCCCCGCCACCGGCACGTGGACTGCGACCGGCCCGAGGTTCCACGGCCTCGTCGGCGGCGCCGCCCTTGCCCTGCTTCCCGACGGACAGGTCCTCAGTGTCGGGGGCGCGAGGCTCGCGAACTGCACGCCCAAGCAGTGCGGCAGCGAGCCGGTCGCGAGCGCCGAGCTGTACACCCCGTAGCACGCACCCGAAGGCCAAGCGCGAGCTCGGCTGGACGCCCGCACCACCCCACCTGGCGGAAGGCGTCGCGGCGACCTACTCCGCGCTCGCGGTGGCGGACGGAGCGAGGCTCCACAGGTCCGCCACGATGAGGCACTCGCCCGGCTAGCGGCGCCGGCCGAGGAGGCGTCGTTCCCGGTCGAGGTGCGACGCCCACTCGGCGCCGTCGGCGCTCGCGAAGCGCAGGTACGCGTCGAACGCAGCGCGCATCGCATCGACGAACCCGTCGGCGCGCTTCGGCGCGAAGCCCTCCTCCCACCAGAGCGCGAGCACCTGCACGCGCCCGGCAGCCCGGTCGATCCGCGGCTCGATGCGGCCGACGAACCTGTCGCGGAAGAGGATCGGCAACACGTACCAGCCCCACCGCCGCTTGGCCGGCGGGTGGAAGAGCTCCCAGACGTAGTCGAACCCGAACAGCGAGCCCAGCAGGCCGCGGTCCCAGACGAGCGGATCGAACGGCGGGAGGAACGCGACCGACGGCGGCGGCTCCGGCGGGGCTTCGAGCAGTCGGACCTCCTCGCGGAGCACGAAGCGCTTGCCGCGCACGCCCTCGACCGCGACGGGAACGAGCTCGCCGTCCGCGACGAGCTCGTCGCGGAGCGCGGTTCGGCCCGGATACCCGGGCCACCTCGGGTCGGGCTTCGCCGGGCCGAGGCCGTTGAAGATGTCTCCTCCGCCGCCGACGCCGAGGAGGCCGTGCGCGCGATAGCGCGAGTGGAGCTTGTGGCGCAGCTGTTCGCGCAGCGGGGCATCTCGCCGAAGCAGCTTCGCCGGGAGCAGCCGGTCGAGGAGGTCGTAGTACCGGCGCTTGCCGTCGCGTCGCGCGAGGCCGAGCACGCCCGTGAGGGTGTACGCCTCGAGCAGCGCCCGCACGGTGTTCGTCGGCATCCCGAACCAGTCGGTCGTGCTGCCGCGCTCGCGCTCGAAGTCGCGCGACGACAGCGGCCCCTCCGCCCGGATCCGCTCGAGCACCCGCTGGGCCGCGTCGGGGTTCTCGGCGATCACGCTCGGAGGATCCGGTCGCAACGGCGCGCGGAACCACGGGAACTCGCTCGCGAGCACGAACGAAAGCCCCTTGTTGTACGCCTCGAAGATCTCGCGCCGCTCGTAGAGCTCGTCGCACCACGCGGGGTCGTAGCCGGCAACGCGCGCGTGCAGCATCAGGTCGTGGGTGCGGCCTGCGACGTCGATCGGGTCGAACTGGATCGACCCGAACCGCCGGAACACCTCGAGCACGCCGTCGGGGCCGCCGTCGAGCGAGCGCGCCGGCGCGAGCAGGTGGCGCGCCACGAGGAAGCGGCGCGCCGCCTCGGCTGAGACCTTCACCTACCTCGCTCGCTCGTAGATCAGGACGAGCACGCCGTCGGGCCCGACCGGCTTCGCCTCGGTGAGCCGCCAGTCCGTCTTCTCGGGCGTCGTCCCGAACAGGCGGCGTCCGGTCCCGAGGATCACCGGGAACACCATCAGGTGGAGCTCGTCGACGAGATCGTGCTCCAGAAGCGTCTGCACGAGCCGGAGGCTCCCCGGCGTCTGGACGATCCCGTCGATCTGCTCCTTCAGCTTCGCGGCCTCCTCGGCGACGTCGCCCTCGAGGACCGTGGTGTTGTTCCACTCCGGCTCCTCGAGCGTCGACGAGACGACGTACTTCGGCATCGTGTTGAACTTGTCGGCGAACTCGCCTTCGCGGTTCGGCCACGCACCGGCGAAGCTCTCGTAGGTCACGCGTCCGATCAGCAGCGCCTCGGTCTCCAGCGTCTCGTCGAGCTTGAACTGGTTCCCGTCCTCGCCGCGGTCGAACGCGAAGCTCCAGCCCGGATACTTGAAGTCCTCGCCGCCGGGCGCTTCCATGACGCCGTCGAGCGACACGAACTCGGTCACGACCAGCTTGCCCATCGCGTCTCCTTCTTGTTGCGGGTCGGACGCTACGACCTTCGGGGGGAGCCGAAATCATCGCTTGCCACCGCCGGCACCGCTCGGCGCCACCGCGATTCCCTCAGCGAGCGCGACGCGACGCGCGCGCGGGGGCGAGCTCGCGCTCGACCTCGTCGACGAGCTGCTCGTGGAGCTGGAGCAGCTGCCGGAGGAACCCCACCACGAGGAGCAGGTACGTGCGTCGGTGCGGGAGGCTCTCCGCGCTCGCCTCGTTCTCGTCGAGCCGCGCGTGGAGGTCGGCGAGGTCGTCCCGTAGGGTGGCGACGCTCTCGCGCGTGACCTGCTCTCCCACGAGATCGGCGATCAGCAGCCGCAGCAGGACGTCGCTCTTGAGAGGCATGAAGCGGACGGGCGTGCGCGCGTACTCGCGGAGCGCCTCGAGGCCCTTGTCGGTGAGCGTGTAGACCGTGCGCTCGCGGGTCTTGCCCGGTTCCTTGCGCGCGTCGAGGTAGCCGAGCTTCGCGAGTCGCTTTGGCTCGACGTAGTACTGGCTCTCGCCGGCCCAGTCCAGGATGCGGCCGTGCCTGGCCATGCGCAGCAGGTCGTGGGCGCCGGCCCCGCGGCCGACGAGGCCGAGGATCTCGTAGGAGAAGAAGGTCAGGTCGTTGCTTGACAGAGCTATGGAATGTAGCTTATAAGTACGTTCCATAGTTTAGGCACAGGATCGGCTGGAAGGAGTCGCGATGATCCTGGTGACGGGAGCGACGGGGAACGCCGGGTCGCACGTGGTGCGTGCGCTGCAGGCGCGCGGAGCGAGCGTGCGTGCGTTCGTCCGCGATCCGGAGAAGGCGCGGAGCCTGTTCGGCGTCGAGGTCGAGCTGGCGGTCGGCGACTTCGCGGACCCGCCCTCGCTCGACCGCGCGCTCGACGGCGTGCAGGCGATGCTCCTCTCGTGCGCGGACGATCCGCGCCGGGTCGAGTGGGAGACGAAGGCGATCGAGGCGGCGGCCGCGGTGGGCGTGGGGCGGATCGTGAAGCTCTCCACCATCGGCGCCCGGCCCGGGGCGCCGGTCGCGTTCTGGGACTGGCACGGCCGGGTCGAGGAGCGCCTGCGATCGTCCGGCGTGCCGTACGCGAGCCTGCAGTCGAGCTTCTACATGTCGAACGTGCTCGCCGCCGTCGAGCAGGTCGCCCGCGAGCGGCGGCTGCATGCGCCCGCCGGGGAGGCGAGGATCGCGATGATCGATCCCAGCGACGTCGGCGCGGTCGCCGCGGCGGTGCTCACGGGCGCGGGCGAGGACGGGCGGACCTACGTGCTCACCGGCCCGCGGGCGATCGCCTACGCCGAGGTCGCGGCCGTGCTCTCGGCCGCGACCGGCCGGAAGATCGAGTTCGTCGACGTCTCTGACGAGGGCGCGAGGCAGGGCCTGCTGGCGGCGGGAACGCCGGAGTTCGTCGCCGAGCAGCTGCTCGCGATCTTCGCCCAGCTTCGCCGGGGCGTGGCGGCTCGGGTCACCGACACGGTCGAGGCGCTGACCGGCGCCTCGCCGCGGAGCTTCGCCGAGTTCGCGCGCGACCACGCGCACCTGTTCGCGCCCGCCGTCGTCGCCTCGGGACGGTGAGCGAGGGCGCGGAGTCGAGGCCGAGCACCGCCCCCGTCCTCGGACCGCGCTGGGGCGCCCGCGCGGCGGACTGGGCGCAGCTGGCCGCGCCGATCTCGGTCCCGGCCTGGGAGGCCGTACTGGAGGCGACAGGGACCGGGGCGGGCACGCGCCTGCTCGACGTCGGCTGCGGAAGCGGTGAGTTCTGCCGGCTCGCGGCTGCGAGGGGGGCCCTCGTGAGTGGGATCGACGCCGCCGAGGAACTGATCGAGATCGCCCGCCGGCTCGTTCCGGGCGCCGACCTCCGCGTCGGCCCGATGGAGCGCCTCCCCTGGGACGACGGCAGCTTCGGCGTGGTCACCGGCTTCAACGCCTTCCAGTTCGCCGCCGACATGCTCGGCGCGCTCGAGGAGGCGAAGCGGGTCGCCCGCCGAGGCGGGCAGGTCGCGATCTGCAACTGGAGCCGCCCGGAGGCGAGCGCCCTGGTTGCCGTCATGGGCGCGCTCCGCGACCTCCAGCCGCCTGCTCCTTCCGGAGCGCGGCAGCCCGACCGACCGGCGGTCGGCGAGCCGGGCGTCCTGGAGGCGCTGGCGGTGGAGGCCGGGCTCGAGCCCGGAGAGTCGGGCGAGGTCGACGTCCCCTTCGAGGCGCCGGACGAGGAGACGCTCGTACGCGCGCTGCTCGCTCCCGGAGGGGCGCTTCCGGCGATCGAGCACTCGGGTGAGGAAGCCGCGCGGAACGCGATCCGCGACGCGTCGGCCGCCTTCCGGCGGCCGGACGGCTCCTACCGGATCGAGAACACGTTCAGGTACCTGATCGCGCGCGCGTAGACGCCGCCGGCGCAGCCTCGTGCGCGGCGCTTCGCATCGTCACGCCGGCGTCACTCGCTCTCGCCGATCGACGCCGGTACCGAGCTCGGGGTCACGACCGGCGATCAGGACGTAGTGCTCCGAGGCGGTCGCCCGATACAGGCGGAAGCGCGACGGCGGCTGCACGTCGTCCAGCGCCCACAGTCGGCCGACGTCGGCTGCGGACAGCCGCCCGAACACCTCGATGCCGCCGTCGAGCTCGGCGCCCGCCAGCTCCTCGGCCGTGCCCGCCATGTACACGGCCTGGGCGCCGCCGACCGGCACGGTCGAGTCGAAGATCGTGATCGCGACCTCCGGCCGTGCCGCGAGGTTCCGGGAGTGTCGTGCCTCGGGCGACGAGACCCAGTGGAAGCGCGTGTAGTCGTCCGAGGCGAACCACACGGGCGTCACCCAGGGGTGACCGGCTTCGTCGGCCGTTCCGAGCACCATGTAGCTGTTCGAGTCGACGATCGTCCGTGCGAGGTCGTTCAGCCGCTCCAGACTCATCCTGCCGCGTTCTTGCCTTCGAGCAGCACAGCTCTCCCTCCTCGGTTGTGTGTCCCAACGTAGACCGGGCGGGGAGCCGGAACTCAGCGCACGCGATCGCCTCGTTTCGGGCGCGTTGCAGCGGGGCGCCGAAGGCACTATAGTGAACCTAATGGTTCAGTATCCAAGGACCGTCGACCGCGCCTTCGCAGCCCTCGCCGACCCCACCCGCCGCGCCGTCCTCGAACGGCTCGGCTCCGGCAGCGCGACGATCAGCGAGCTCGCCGAGCCCTTCGGCATGTCGCTGACCGGGATGAAGAAGCACATCCGGCTGCTCGAGGAGGCGGAGCTCGTGACGACGGAGAAG
>DATHTC010000531.1:0-2942 GCA_035463735.1 Gaiellaceae bacterium
TGCGCCACCTGCGCGTTGACCTGGGCTGCGATGTTGGCCTGGAGCGCGCTCGGGTCGGGCATGCCGCCGCCGCCTCCGCCGGCCAGCGCACTGGCCGGGAAGGCGAGCGCAGCGGCTCCCGCCCCTGCGATCAAGACCTTCCGTAGCACTTCGTCACTCCCTTCGACGTGTCGACTTGCGAATCGCACGCGGAGCGCCCGGGCGCCCGCGCGGGTTGGCACGTCCGAAGGAGCTAGCCGGGTCTCGTCCGCTTGAGCAGCACTGCCGCCGGCCGCCTACCGGCCGGCGCGGGCAGCAGCCGTCCCGGCCCCTGCACCCCCCGCAGCACGTACCGGGCGAGCACGGCGAATGCTCCGCCCGAGGGGGTGCCGGCCGAGCCGGCGGTGGCCCCGAACGACGGTGGGGCCGGGCACCGAGGGCGCGGCGTGCCGCTCGATGCCGATCCGGCGCCGTCGCCCCGGTGGAGGACGACCCTCTGGAGGGTCGTCCCGCCGTCGGGGCGAGGCGCCGAAAGCTGAGTGAAAGGTGTTCCGAGCCGCGTGGGCGCCGTCGTCGCACGGTGGCGCGCGGTCTTCTCGGCGCGCAGACGCGGCGCCGCGTGGCGCACGGTCCGGGCGCGCGGTCGGACGGTCGCCGCCGCCGCGGTGACGGCGATCACGACCTCCACGGCTGCCGTCGCGGTGGCGACGGTCGCTCGGCGAGCGACGGCGGGCTCGGAGGCCGGCGGCGCGACGCCGCGCGCGGGCGTCGCGTAGCGGAGCGTGCCGCCGCCGGTCGCGGCGGCGATCGCCGTCCCCGCCTGCTCGACGATCGCGAGCTGGAGGGACTCCTGGAACTGCAGCGCGTCGTCGCCCTCCTGCGCCTGCAGCGCCCACTGCGAGACGTCGCTCGCGTTCGACCCGCTCGCGGTCGCGGTGACGCGGACCCGCAGCCTCGAGGCGTCGGCGACGAGACGCGCTTCGGTCGTCGCGCCCTCGACACCGGCGGCGGCGACCGACTCGAGGATCTGCGTCACGAACGCCCACTGGCCGGCCAACTGCTCCTGCTGCGATCGGTCGCCGGTCTGCAGCTGCTCGACCAGCTGGTCGGTCGTTGCCGCCGTCCGCGCCGACGACGACGCGGTGCCAGCCACGTTCTGCATCCCGTCGCCGCCGATCGAGACCACCGTGTTCTGCGCGTCGCGGATCGACGCGACCCCGGCGGCGGCGACGTCCTGGCTCGTCGCCACGACCTGGACGACGACCTGCACCTGGATCGAGCCCTCGCCGCGGGCGTCCTGCGCCGCGCGCTGACGGATCTCGGAGCTCGCGTGGGCCTCGGCATTCGCGGCCGCACGATTCGCCTGCCTCGCCAGTCCGCCGACGTCGATGCTGCGGTTGAGGACGTCGGCGAGCTGCGCGGCGGCGCGCGCGGCGACGATCTGCGCCACGTGCGCCTGCTGGACGATCGTCTGCACGCGCTCCGAGGCTCCCCCGGACGTCTGCGCGGCCAGCTGGACGACGGTGCTCTGCGCCGAGGCGACGGCGGTCGCCACGGCCTCGTTGACCTGCGTCACGGCGGCGTCGGCGAGGGCGGGCGAGGGCGCTGCCGCCGGGGCCGGCGCGGGCGCGACGGGCTCGTAGGTGATCCAGCGGAAGTCGAGCGTGTACGTGCACCCTGCGCACGTCGGGATCGGCAGCCGACCGAGCCGCTCCCACACCCAACCCGGGAGCTCCGGCCGCTCCCAGCTCCACGTCCACGTCAGCGTCCCCTGGGTCCGCACGACCGTTTGGTCGTCAGCGGGTCGCGCCACGCGGTTCTCCGGGTCGCAGTCGAAGTGCCAGACGACCTGGCCACCGGCGACGGACGAGCTGACGGCGCAGTCGAGCTCCGCGCCGGGCTCGAGCACCATGTCCCACGTCCACAGGAAGCTGTCGCCCATGCTCGGACGGACGAGCGACGCGTCGTCGACGGAGATGCGGAGATCGGTGTTCTGGCCGTCCGACACGAGCGTCACGGCGATGCCGCTGTCGGCGTCGGTCGCGTTCCAGACTGCGTCTGCCGGGTCGGTCGCGAGCGTCTGCGTCGCCGCTCCATCCACGGACTCGCTGGTGGCGGCGACCGTCTCCTGCCCGACCCCTCCCGTCGTTCCCGCGCTGTTGACGCGGACCGACACGAACGTGTTGGCCGCGTCGACGACGTTCGCGTCGGCGCCCGCCGCCGTCGAGTCTCCGCCCGCGGCGATTGCGTTGGCAGTCGCCGCGTTCGACTGTCGGCCGCCCGTGGTGTCGCCGTCGCTGTACACGCGAAGCTCCACGGCCGCGTTCGTTGGGCTCGTGAGGACGGCGGTCGCCGCCGCGTCCGCGCTTCCCTGCACCGATTCGTCGGAGACGGCGTCCGTCGTCGCCTCGGCGTCCGCTCCGGCGCTGTTCGACTGCTGGAATCCCGCGTCGCCGCCGGATGCCTCGACCCTGACGGCGACGAGGTCGTTCGCCGGCGCGGTGGCGCTCGCACTCGCCGCCGCCGACGCCGACTGATCGCCGGCCCGCTCTCCCTGGACGAGCGCGGACGCGCCTCCCGCGCCCTGCGTCGTCGACTGGCCGGCGCAGGCGTCCGCCTCCGCCCGGCTTCCGTTCGACTGCGAGACCCCTCCGCCGTTCCCGGCTCCCGCAGGCCCGACGCGGACGCTCGCCGCCTCGTTCGCGACCCCCGCCGCGGCCGCGTCCGCCGCTGCCCCGGCCTG
This sequence comes from Gaiellaceae bacterium, assembly GCA_035463735.1. Classification (GTDB taxonomy): domain Bacteria; phylum Actinomycetota; class Thermoleophilia; order Gaiellales; family Gaiellaceae; genus DATHTC01. Next base: position 2,723 of record DATHTC010000531.1, read on the forward strand.
CTGCCCGGTGTGCGCCGCCTGCGACGCGCTCGCGGTTCCGTTGCCGTTCTCCTGGCCGTTGCCGTTGTCCTGGCCGTTGCCGCTCCCGTCGCCGTTGCCTTGGCCGTTGCCGCTCCCGTTCCCCCCGGCGGCCGTCGTACCGGCCTCGAGCTGCCCCGATCCCTGCTCGACGCCTGCGCCGTTTCCCACCGACGCGTCGGCGCTCGCGCTCGTCTCCTGG
>DATHTC010000532.1:0-3514 GCA_035463735.1 Gaiellaceae bacterium
CGCGGCCATCGGGTCGTCGTCGCCGACGTTCGGCCAGTGCGCGGCGAGGATCTCGTACGTCTTGCGGCCGAAGAGGATCGCCCCGACCCGGTTCGTCGACTCGTCCATCTTCCGTCCCATCGCCTCGTCCCAGAGGTGGAACGACCAGCCGCCGTGCACGAAGCCGCCCTCGCGGGCCTCGTCCGGGCCGCCCGGTCCCTGCATCACACCGTCGATCGTGAGGAACGTGCCAACGACGAGCTTGCGCATCCTGTGTCCTTTCGTCGGGTCGTTCGCCTGCAGTCAGAGACGGCGGCGCGCCCGCGAACTCATCGGCGCGCGCCTGCTCAGGATGACGTGACGCCGAGCGCGCGGTCGAAGAAGCCGACGACGCGTCGCTCGTACTCGCGCGGGCGCGCCTGGAAGCCGCCGACGTGGCCCGCCTCCGGGATCTCCCACAGCTCCTTCGGCTCGGAGGCCGCTCGGAAGCCGCGCACGAGGTGGTCGTCCCAGCTCGTGCCCGGCTCGGACGCGAGGAACGAGTCGACAACGGCGTGGGCCGCCAGAACCGCGATCGCGGCACGGACCAGGAGCATCTCGCGGCGGACCGCCTCGCTCGGCGTCGCGTCCACGGGCGCGACCATCGTCGGAGCCGCGTCACTCGCCATCGGCGGATGCACCCCTCGGCGAGTCGGGAAAACCACGGATCGCAACGCCTACGCGCTCGCCGCGTACGACATGTCCCGTGGTGACTCGGGCCTACGTGCCGGCGCGCCGGAGGTCGGGCGTCCCCGGGACGCGCCGCAGCATGCCGGTGAGCTGCTCGAGCGTGGGCCGCGCCGCCGGGTCCGGCTCGAGGCACGCGTCGATCGCCCGCGCGAGCTCCGGCGGGAGCCGGCGGTGCCGCGTGACCGGCTCGGCGCGGCGTTCCAGCTGCGGGTAGCCGTCGGCGTTCGCCTCCGCGTCGTCCTCTCCGAACGCCTGCCGGGCCGTCGCCGCCTCCCACAGCGTCGCGCCGACGCCCCACACGTCCGCGGCGGGGCCGAGCTCGTTGCCGTGAGCCTGCTCCGGCGCGAGGTAGCACCAGGTGCCCGCGCCCGGCTTCCCGCGCCCGGGCCTTCGTGCGAGGCTGAGGTCGAGGACCTTCACGCGGCCCGCCTCGGCGACGAGGTTCGACGGCTTGAGGTCGAGGTGGAGCCAGCCGTGCCGGTGCAGGTACCCGACCGCGGACACGAGCTGGAGGCCGAGCACGGCGAGCTCGGCGGCGCCGAGGCGGCGCTCGCGGCGGTCGATCAGGTGCGCGACCGTCTCGCCGGTCACCGTCTCGAGCACGACAACCGGCGGCGGCCCGGGAAGCGTCTCGTACGCGCGCACGAGGTGTGGGTGCGCCAGCTGCCGCAGCAGGCGGCCCTCCCGGCGCAGCCGGCGGACGGCGTCGGCGTCGTCTCTGGACGCCGGGCGGAGGGTCTTCGCGACCACGCGGCTGCCGCGCTCCTCGCTCCACGCGTCGTAGACGTCGTACGCGCGGCTGCGGACGAGGTGCCGAACGACCGACAGTCCGGGCGCGAGGACGGAGCCGCGTCGAAGGCGCGGTTCCGCGCTCATGCGGCCACCGCGGCTGCGGTCAGCCGCGCGTACTCGCCGCCGGCCGCCACGAGCTCGTGGGGCGGGCCGACCTCGACGAGGCGGCCGCCGTCGAGGACCGCGACGAGGTCGGCGTCGTGCGCGAGCAGCAGGTCGTGGGAGATGACGATCGTCGTGCGCCCGGCCGCGAGCTCGCGGAGGGAGGCGAGGAGCTCCCGGGCGGCGTCGCCGTCGAGACCGGTGGTCGGCTCGTCGAGGACGAGCACCGGAGCGTCGCGCAGGAGCGCCCGCGCGATCGCGATGCGCTGGCGCTGGCCGCCCGAGAGGCGCCGCCCCTTCTGGCCCACGAGCGTGTCCCAGCCGTCGGGGAGCGTCGCGACGACCTCGTCGAGGCCCGCCGCACGCGCTGCCGTCTCGAGCTCGGCGTCCGACGCGTCGGGCCGCCCGTAGGCGACGTTCTCGCGCACCGTCCCGTCGAGCACGAGCGCGTCCTGGAGCAGGAGCGCGACGGTGTCGCGGAGCGGGGCGAGGCGGAGGTCGCGCAGGTCGCGCCCGTCGAGGCGGACCGCGCCCGACTCCGGGTCGTGGAAGCGGAGCAGGAGCTTCGCGACCGTCGACTTGCCCGCGCCGCTCGGCCCGACGAGCGCGAGCGTCTGGCCCGGCTCCACGCGGAGCGACAGGCCGTCGAGGGCGGGCCGCGTCCTGCCGGGGTACCGGAAGACGACGTCGTCGAGCTCGACGATGCCCTCGGCGCGGCCGGGGTCGACGGCGTCCGGGCACTCGCGGACGGCCGGCTCCTGGTCGAGCAGCTCGAGGACGCGCTCGGCGGCGGCGGCGGCGGCGAAGACGGCCGTGCTGAGGTGTCCGAGGTCGCGGATGGGCGAGTAGAGGAACGCGAGGTACGCGAGGAACGCAAGCAGGCCGCCGATCGTGAGGCGCCCGTCGGAGAGGGCCCACGTGCCCCAGCCGAGCACGAGCAGCATGCCGGCGAGCTGGATCAGGTCGATCAGGGGCGTGAAGGCGGCGCGGAGCCGCGTGGCGGCGAGCTCCGCGTCGACGATGCCCTCGTTCTCGCGCCGGAAGCGGGCGAGCTCGGCGTCCTGCCGGTTCAGCGACTGTACGAGCAAGGCGTCGGAGAGGCCCTCCTCGGCGACCGCGCCGAGTGACCCGCTCCGCCGCCGCTTCTCCCGCGACGCGTGGCGGACGAGCCGCGAGAACCGGCGCGCGGCGAGCCAGAAGAGAGGCGCGACGAGGAGCGAGACGAGCGCGAGGTCCCAGCTGATCAGGAAGAGCGCGCCGGTGAAGAAGAGGATCCGCACGATCGCGGAGAATCCCTCGGCCGCGCCCCCGAGCAGGAAGCTCTCGATCGCCTGGACGTCGCCCGTGAGCCGCGCGAGCACGTCGCCGAGGCGACGGCGGTCGAGCGCGTCGGGCGAGCCGTGCTGGAGGTGCGCGTACACCCGCGCGCGGACGCGCAGCAGGAAGCGCTCGCCGATCCACGTCCAGAGCACGTCGTCTGCGAACGAGAGCGCGCCGCCGACGAGGGTCAGCGCGACGACGACGAGGGCGTAGGGCGGGAGCGCGCCGAGGTCCCCGGGCACGAGCACGTCGTCGACGACGAGCTTGAACAGCCACACCTCGGCCGCCTCCACGGCCGGGATCGCCGCCAGCAGCAGCGCGCCGGGCACGAGCCAGCGGCGGAAGGGGCGCAGGTCCGGCCAGAAGCACCGGACGAGCGCACCGATCGCGACCGCAGGCGCCGCCGCCACGAGCTCGCGGTCGCGGGCGGCGGGGACGAAGAGCCGGTGGAGTGAGCGTGAGAGCGTCATCGGGCGCGGCTCGGGCCCCGCGGTGCGGGGCCCGTCGCCGTGGGATGGAGGCTTCGCGGCCGCCTAGCTCGTCGTCAGCCGGCGCCTCATGATCCGGCGGCGGCGGCGGACCGGGCGCCGCC
>DATHTC010000533.1:0-2587 GCA_035463735.1 Gaiellaceae bacterium
ACGGCGTCCGACGCGCGTGGAAAGACGGCGAGGAACGAGTCGCCCTCGGTGCCGATCTCCACGGCCGCGCAGCGCGCGAACGCCTCGCGCAGAATCTGGTGGTGCCGCTCGAGGAGGGCGTCGTAGTCCTGCCCGAGCGCCTCGAGCAGCTTCGTCGACCCCTCGATGTCGCTGAAGAAGAAGGTGACCGGCCCGGTCGGCAACGTGGACATGTCGGCGCCTTCGGCGATGCCGCCCGCCTCCGGTCGACGGGCTACCCGAGTCGCATTCCATCACGGCCCGCGCTCGCGTGCGAGCCGCCCGCCTGGGTCAGTCGTCGACCCAGTCGCGCGTGATGAAGAGCCAGAACGCCAGCCCGGCGTACTCGCGGTAGCGGCGGAAGCGCCGCTCGATCGTCGCGTCCTTCGCCTTCCGGCCGACGACGCGCGCGTACTTCGGCCGCGTCCACGAGTCGAGGATCAGCCGGCGGTAGCGGCCGACGAGCATCATCGCGTGGGCGCACGCGTATGGCCCGACGCCCGGCAGCGCCAGCAGGCGCGCCTCGGCCTCGTCGTCCGACAGCTCCGGGTCGAGCAGCGCCTCGAGGTCGATCGCGCCCGTCGCAACGCCGGCCGCGAGCGAGCGCAGGTACGGGCCGCGGTAGCCGGCGCGAACGACCTCCGCGTAGAACGAGTCCGGCGCCTCCGCCATCGCCGCCGGCGTCGGGAACGTGCCGCCGCCGAGCTCCCCGACGAGCGCCCCCACCATCCGCTCCGTCGCCGACCACGCGCAGTTCGTGGTGCAGATCGTCTTGACGACGTCCTCGAACACCGTCGGGCTCCGCAGCATCCGACCGGCGCCGCGCGTCACCCACGCGAGCTCGGGGTCGCCGTCGACGCGCGCGTAGAACGGCGAGAGGTCCTCGTCGAGGACGAGCATGCGGCGCAGCGTGGCCAGCGCGCCCTCGGCGTCTCCGTCGAGCTCGACGGCGGCCGTCCCGGCGCGCGCCTCGCCCACCAGCACCCGCCCCTGCGGCAGCGTCGTCGTCAGCGTCCACGCCTCCTCGTCGACCGCGTTCGGCGGGAGCGAGGCGACGCCGTGCGACGCGAGCGTGCGCGGGAGGTCGACCGGCTCGCCGCCCGCTCCGACGAGCGGCAGCTCGAAGGCGGTCACGGCCCGGAGACGACCTCGAGGTGGGTGACGTGCGGATCGCGCTCGACGAGGAACCGGTCGTCCTCGGGGAAGAAGACCGCGCGCTCGACGTCGTCGCCGGCAAAGCCGCGGATCGCGTCGAGATCGTCCCACAGCGACAGCGTCACGAACTCGGCCCGGTCGTCGGCGACTCGGCGCAGCACGTAGAAGCCGCGGTTGCCCGGGACGCCGCGGGAGGCGGGCCCGCCGGACTCCTCGAGGTAGGTCGCGTACGCGTCGCCGTCGGCGGCGGCCGTCGCGCCGCGCCAGAACCGCGCGATCACGCCGGCTGCCGGAGCCGTCGGTGCTCCCGGGGCGAGACCTCGAGCGCCTGGGTGACGTCCCACTTCACGGTGTCCTCCTCGGTCGGTACCGTAACCGGAGAAAGGGTAATGGTGGTCACGTAACCGGTCAAGGGGAGAGAGCGGTGATGAGCCTCCGCGACGTCGAGGGCTTCGTCAACACGCTCGAGGTCGAGGACGGGAACGACCACCTCGAACCGTGGCTCGAGGCGCGCGGCGTGCGGGCGACCCGGGAGGCGCTCGCGCGCGCCGCCGGCGTGCGCGAGGCGATCCGGGTTCACCTGCTCGCCCACAACGGGATCGACGTCGAGCTCGAGCCCGCAACTGCCGTCCTCGCGGAAGCGTCTCGGCGGGCCCGGCTCGAGCTTCGGCTCGACGGCGCTCCGCGGCTGGAACCGGCGGCCGCGGGCGTCGACGGCGTCGTCGGCGGCCTCCTCGCGGCGATCGCCGCGGCTGCCGCGGACGGGACGTGGACGCGCCTGAAGGCGTGCCGCGCCGACGACTGCCGCTGGGCGTTCTACGACGGCGCCCGCAACCGCTCGCGTTCCTGGTGCTCGATGCGCGTCTGCGGCAACCGCGCGAAGGCGCGCCGCTACCGCGCCCGGCGCGCCGAGGGTTAGCGACCGGCCCGAGGCGGGGAGAGAGCGGCCGTGGCGGCCCCGCTCCGAGTCCTGCTCGTGGACGACTCGGCCGAGTTCGTCGAGGGCGTGCGCGCGCTGCTGGACCCCGACGAGCGGCTCGACGTCGTCGGCGTCGCGGGGGACGGCGAGGAGGCGGTCGCGCTGGCGGAGCGGCTCCGGCCCGACCTCGTGCTGATGGACATCGGGCTGCCGCGGATCGACGGCGTGGAGGCAACGCGCGCGATCCGGGACCGCTGTCCCGGCGCCCAGGTGGTGATGCTCACCGGGCGGCACGAGCGTGCCGACGAGCTCGGCTCGGGGGAGGCCGGCGCCGTCGGCTTCCTCCACAAGGAGCAGCTGGGCTCGCCGAGGCTCGCCGACGAGCTGCTCGCGCTCGTCGAGCTCTCCTGAGCCGCGTCCTTGCCGCGCGCGTGACGACGCCGTACCCTCTGTGGCCTGCGGCGCGGCCCGAGGGGGCCCTGATTCGATGACGGA
>DATHTC010000534.1:0-1653 GCA_035463735.1 Gaiellaceae bacterium
GAGCCAGCGGTCGCGCAGCCAGCGGAACAGGGTCATCGTGCGCGCGAAGGCGATCCCGGCGAGCAGGAAGGAGGCCGAGATTCCCGCCGAGTAGACGAAGAGCAGCACCGCGCCGCGCGCGACGGTTCCGCTGTCGCCGGCGAGCACGAGGATCCCGGCCAGCACGCCGCCGATGCAGGGCGCGGCACAGACTGCGAACGCCGCCCCCAGGAGCGCGGCCGAGCCGCGGGCGCGTCCGAGCAGGCCCGGCGCGACGAGGCGCTGCGGCAGCGGCAGCAATCCCATGAACGCGAGCCCGAAGACGACGAGCACGAAGCCGGCGACCTGCAGCTGCGTCCGCTGCCCCACCGCGGTCGCGATCGCAGCGGCTCCCGCCCCGAGCGCGACGAAGACGGCCGTGAAGCCGGCGAAGAACGGCAGTGACCTCAGCGCGACGCGGCGCCCGGTGCCCCGCCTACCGAGCTCGCCGGCCTCGAGCGCCGCGACCGTCGACAGATAGCCCGGGACGAGCGGCAGCACGCACGGGAACACCACCGACGCCATCCCGGCCAGGAAGGCGACCGGGATCCGCTCAGCCATCGAAGCGGGCGAGCTCCTCGTCGAGCCGCCGCTCCAGCTCCGGCCCCAGCGCCCCCCGGCCGTCCTCCGCCGCCGGCACCTCGCCGGGACGCGGCGTCCGGCTCCAGCGCCAGGCGATCACGCCCACCGCCCCTGCGGCCAGCACGGCGGCGCCGATCGGCAGCAGCCAGGCGAGCAGGTCGAAGCCCCGCGTCTGGGGCACCGCGAGCACGCGCGGGCCGAACTGCGCGACGAGCTTCGCCTTGATCTCCTCCTTCGAGTCCCCGGCCGCGATCCGCTCGCGGATGTACACGCGCATCCGCTCGGCGACCGGCGCGTCCGACTGGTCGAGCGTTACCTTGCAGGTCGGGCACACGACCTCGTCCTCGATGTCCGAGAGCGTCGGAGGAGCGGCGAGTCCGACGGCGAGGACGAGCGAGACGAGCAGCGTCATGAGCCCAGCGCTAGCCGGATGCCGTCCTCGAAATCGCGCTCGAGGTCGTCGCGGGCATTGACGGCCCCGGCGATCCGCTTCCCGACGAGGCGGCCCTGCCGGTCGACGAAGAACGTCTCGGGCACGCCGGTGGCGCCGAACTTCGCGACGAGCGCGCCGTCGCGGTCGTAGACGACGGGGTACGTCAGTCCGACCTGCTCCATGAATCGCAGCGCGTCCGGGCGAAGGTCGTTGAAGTCCACGCCGAGGACGACGAGGCCGTCGTCCCTGTGCCTCCGCCAGGCTCCCTCCAGCACGGGCGCCTCCTCCTTGCAGGGGACGCACCACGAGGCCCAGAAGTTGACCACCACCGCCTTGCCCCGCAGATCGGCGAGGGAGAGCGTCCCGTCCTCGTCGAGCCGCGGCAGCGTGAAGGCGGGCGCGGGCGGCCGTTCGCCCCGGGCGAGTGCGCTCGGGATCTCGCTGCCCTCGTCGTGGACGAGCTTCCAGACGAGCAATGCGAGCAGCGCGACGACGAGCCCGACGGCCAGCGCCTGGGCCCCGAGCTTCAGCCGCGCAGTCATGTCAGCGGTCTCTGACGCGGATACGCTCGCCCCGCCCGGCTGCGAAGCGGCGCCAGGCTTTGTCCTCAGTCGCGCCCG
>DATHTC010000535.1:0-3454 GCA_035463735.1 Gaiellaceae bacterium
CTCAGGGTTTGCGGCCCGACCCGGGGTGGGATCCGTCCCGCAACCGACCGAGGAGGGGGAGCGATGGCGAACTGGGATCAGGCCGAGGGCGAGCTGAAGGAGCAGGGCGGCCGCCTCACCGGCGACGAGGAGCTGGAGCGCGAGGGCGAGGCCCAGGGCGCGTGGGGCGACGTGAAGGACACCGCCGACGACGCGAAGGACAAGGCCGGCGACGCCTGGGACGACGCGAAGGAGAAGCTCTAGGCCGATGCGCTAGCTCGACGAGGGGCGGGCGGCGCCGACGGCGTCGCCCGCCCCGGCCCAGCCCGGCTCCGCCCACAGCTCGGCGAGCCTGACGACGATCGCCGCCGCCGAGCCCATGTCGCGGACGCACGCCCATTCGCAGCGCGAGTGGTAGTCGTGCCCGCCGGTGAAGAGGTTCGGGGTCGGGAGGCCCTTCTCCGACAGTCGCGCACCGTCGGTGCCGCCGCGGATCGCGACGCGCTTCGGCTCCAGGCCCTCGCGACGGTAGGCCTCCTCGGCGGCGGCCAGAACCCGCGGGTCGCGGTCGAGGTCCTCCTTCATGTTCCGGTACTGCTCCTCGAGGCGGACCTCGACGCGGGACCCCGGCCAGCGCGCGACCGCCTCGTCGGCGAGCCGCCGCACCAGCGCGGCGTGGTCGTCGAGCCGGTCCCGGTCGTGGTCGCGGAGGATCAGGATTACCCGGCAGCGCTCGGCGGTGCCGTGCAGCTCGTCCGGGTGCACGAACCCCTCGTACCCCTCCGTCACCTCGGGCGCGAGCGTGTCCCGAGGCAGGCTGGCGAGGAAGTCGCCGGCCACCTTCAGCGGGTTCACGAGCCGCCCCTTGGCGGTGCCGGTGTGGGTCGACACGCCGTGGAAGTCGACGATCGCCCTGAGCGCGTTGAAGGTCTCGCCCTCGAGCTCGCCGGCGGTCGAGCCGTCGAGCGTGTAGGCCGCGACGCACCCGAAGCGCTCGAGATCGAGGTGGTCGGTGCCGGCGCCGATCTCCTCGTCGGGGTTGGCGCAGAGCCGGAGCGGCCCGTGCGGCACCTCGGGATGTCGTGCGAGGTACGCGAACGCCGCGACGATCTCGGCGAGCCCCGCCTTGTCGTCCGCGCCGAGCAGGGTGGTGCCGTCCGAGGTCACGAGCTCGTGGCCGACGTGGTGCGCCAGCTCGGGGCTCTCGTCCGGGTCGAGCGCGACGTCGGGGTCGCCGGGCAACGGCAGGCGGCCGCCCTCGTACGTCACCACCTGCGGGCGGACGCTCTCGCCCGGGACGCCGGGGAACGTGTCCACGTGCGCGAGGAAGCCGATCGTCGGCACCTCGTGCTCGACCGTCGCCGGGAGCGTCGCGAGCACGTACCCGTGCTCGGTGAGCTCGACGCCCTCGAGGCCCAGCTCGCGCAGCTCCTGCTCGACGAGCCGCAGCAGGTCCCACTGCCAGGCCGTCGACGGGAAGGTCTCCGAGTGCGGGTCCGAGGTGGTGTGGACGCGCACGTACCGCAGGAAGCGCTCCAGCGCCTCGGGGGCGAGCTCCCGCGCGAGCTCGGAGGTATACCCGTCCGTCACCAGCGGGCAGCGTAACCGGCCGCGCGCCCGCCGCCGCCGCCACTAGCCTCGCGCGGTGCTCGCGCTCGCGCTGCTCGTCGCCGTCACGGCGGTCTGGGGGCTCACGTTCGTCCAGGTCAAGGACGCGGTCGCGCTCTACCCGCTGTTCGCCTTCCTCGCGCTGCGGTTCGGGATCGCGTCCGCGACGCTGGCGGTGCCGGCGCGGGGACGGATGGCCTCGCTCGGGCGGCGCGGTTGGGTCGCGGGGGCGGCGCTCGGGCTGCTGCTCGCCGCCGGCTACGCCCTGCAGACGGCGGGCCTCGAGCGGACGACCGTGTCGAGCACCGGCTTCATCACCGGGCTGTACGTCGTCTTCACGCCGCTGCTCGCGCTCCTGCTCTTCGGGACGAGGATCGGCGCCGCCGCGTGGCTCGGGGTGGCGCTGGCGACCGTCGGGCTCGCGCTGCTCTCCGGCGTCGACACGGGAAGGCTCCTCGGGGACGCGCTGGTGCTCGCGGCGTCGGCCGTCTACTCGCTCCAGATCGTGCTCCTCGAGCGGTACGCGCCGCGGTACGACGCCGTCGCCCTCACGCAGACCGAGATGCTCGCCGCGTTCGCGGGCTTCACCGCCGTGGCGCTCGCGCTGGGGCAGCTCGAGGTCCCGCACGGGTGGACGGTGTGGGGCGCGCTGGTCGTCACCGGCGTCTTCGCCTCCGCGCTCGCCTTCCTCGTGCAGACGTGGGCGCAGCGGCGCGTGTCGGCGGCCCGCACGGCGCTCGCGTTCGCGATGGAGCCGGTGTTCGCCGCGCTCTTCGGCTTCTGGCTGGCGGGCGACCGGCTCGGTGCGGCGGCGTGGGCGGGCGCCGCGCTGATCATGGCCGGGATCGTTGTCTCGGAGCCGGCCGCAGCGGACGCGCTCAGGCGCCTGCTGCCGCGAGCCACGCCCCGTCCTTCTGCATGAGCTCGCCGTCGATCCAGAGCTCGCCGCCGCGGCGGAGGTCCTTGACGAGGTCCCAGTGCAGCGCGCTCCGGTTCCTGCCGCCGACGCGCGGGAAGCCGGCGCCGAGGGCGAGGTGGACGGTGCCCGCCATCTTCTCCGCGAACAGGACGTTGCGGAGGCCGTCGGTGATCCCGTCGTTGCACCCGACGCCGAGCTCGCCGAGCCGCCGCGCACCCTCGTCCGTGGCGAGAGCCTCCTCGAGCTCATCCGCGCCCTCCGCGGCGTCGGCCTCGACCACCTCCCCGGCGCGGAGTCGCAGCCGCACGCCGGTCGCGTGGCCGGTCGGGACGTCGAACGCGACCACGCCCTCGGCCGAGTCTTCCAGCGGGCAGAGGTAGACCTCGCCGCCCGGCATGTTCGCGTGGCCGTCGTCGACGAGGCTCTCGCGGCCGTCGACGGACAGCGTCAGGTCGGTGCCCTCGCCCACGATCCGGATTTCCCGCGCCCCGTCCAGCAGTTCCCGCACCGGCTCCATCCGTTCCCGCTCGGCGGCCCAGTCGCGCAGGCAGGCGGCGTAGAGCGCGTCCTCGTAGGCCGCGAGCGGGAGCCCCGCGCGGCGGGCGAAGAACGGCGTCGGGAAGTCGCAGCGGACCTCCCGGACGGTCCCGGCGCGGCCGCGGGCACGGTACGCGGTCAGTTGCGCGCGCAACGCCCGCAGCGTGGCGGGGTCGACGTCGGCGTCCGCGGGCGGATCCTCGGGGGCGAGCACGAGCACGATCCCGTCGACCGCGTCGACGACGTCCCGCTCGAGCGGCGCCAGCGTCGCCGCCCGGTCGCCGGCCTCCGCCGTCCACGCGACGTCGAGCGGATAGAGCCCACCGAAGTGGACGCGCGGCAGCGCCCACGCTCCCCGCCGCGCGAGCCCGCGCGAGAGCGCCTCGGCGAGCGGCCGCGCCTCGGCCGTCG
>DATHTC010000536.1:0-5474 GCA_035463735.1 Gaiellaceae bacterium
GCGTTGGTGGGGCGTCGTCGTGGCCTCTCGCGCGCGTGAAGCGCGCTTCGGCGTCCATGGCCTCGTCTCGTAGGCGGCCCTGAGGGGACGTCCTCGAATGGCCTCTGCGCGCGCCCCTTTCGGGGCGGGCGCTCCGGCCGCGTTGCCGGGTCTCGGGGACGACGTGGTTTGGACGGGCGGGATGCGCCCGGCTGCGCTGGGCCGCGATCCCGCGCGTCCGGTTGAGGGGGAACCTCGCGGTTCCCCCATGCCCTCCCTCCAGGTCGGCGATTTTCCCGCTCGAAACGGCACAAGTAACAGACTGTTACTTCCTCGCCTTCGAAACAGAATGCGGGGCGCACCGGGGCGCGCTCAGGACGCGACGGCACACGACCTGGTTCGAAAGTCGACAAGTGACAGTCTGTTACTTGTCCGCTCGACAGTCGTATTCGCACGCGCGGGCCGGTCGAGGGCCCGGCACTGAGGCAGGGGCCCGCGGGGGGAACGCGAACTCCTGCGGTCCGTGACGGACACCGTCCGCGACCCGCAGCTCGACGGCTTCCTCGCGCTCCTCGCAGCGCGGCGGGCGCCGCGGACCGTGGAGGCGTACCGGCGCGACGTCGCGCATTTCGCGGGGTGGCTCGGGAGCCCGCCGGGCCGCGCCGACGTCGAGGACCTCGAGCACTACCTCGCCGACCTGCGGGCGCAGGGCCTCTCACCGGCGACGATCGCCCGTCGCGTGGCCGCGCTGCGCGCGTTCTTCCGCCACCTCGCGATGCTCGGCGAGCGTGGCGACAACCCCGCCGCCGAGCTCGACCTGCCGCGGCGGACGCGGCGCCTTCCACGGACCCTGTCGCCGGGCGAGGTGGAGCGCCTCGTCGAGGCCGCCGACGGCACCACTCCCAGGGCGCTCCGCGACCGCGCCCTGGTCGAGCTCCTGTACGGCGCGGGACTCCGCGTCTCCGAGGCGGTCGGGCTCGAGCGGGCGGCGGTCGACCTCGAGAACCGCCTCGTCCGCGCGCTCGGGAAGGGCTCGAAGGAGCGCCTCGTGCCGATCGGCCGCGAGGCCGCGGAGGCGCTGCGCCGCTACCTCGCGCGCGGCCGGCCGTACCTCGACGCGCGCCACCGACCGGAGCTGTTCCTCAACGCGCGCGGCGGCGCCCTCACGCGCGCGGGCGCCTTTCTCGTCCTCCGTCGTCTCGCCGGGAAGGCCGGGCTCGAGCCCGAGCGCGTCCACCCGCACCTGCTCCGCCACTCGTTCGCCACGCACCTGCTCGAGGGGGGCGCCGACCTCCGCAGCGTCCAGGAGATGCTCGGCCACGCCGACCTCTCCACCACCGAGCTGTACACGCACGTATCCGATCGGCGCCGTCGCGAGTTGTACTTCCAGGCGCACCCGCACGCGAGGCGGCGGCGCCGCGGTTCCTGAGCAGTCCGAGAGAGGTGCGATGAACGGAATGACCCCGCAGCTCGCGGGCCTCTTCGCGGCGACGACCGGCGTCGGCTTCCTGATGATGCTGATGGGCGTCCAGAAGTCGATGCTCGAGTGGCGCGGCCGCCGCCGCAGCTGCCCCTCCTGCGGGCGCAGGATCGAAGGCCGCGTGTGCGGCGCCTGCACGTCGACGCCGCGCTGAGGCGCTACCGCGCCCGGCTCTTCCGCGTGAGCTCCGCGGCAACCTTCGCCGCCGCCGCGCGGAGGTCCTTGTCCGCGTCGTCGTCCGCCGCGAGCCCCTGGAGCAGCACGATCGTGTCCCGCGCCGGCGTGCCGTGCCGGAGGCACGCGATCGCGAGCCGCCGGACGGCGTTATTCGGATCGGCGTCCGCGAGCTTGTGGAGGAGCGGCCTGACCCCGTTGACGTCGCCGGGGCGGTCGCGGCCGAAGAGCTCGAGCGAGAGCAGCGCCGCGCCGCGTGCCGCGGGGCTCTCATCCTCGAGCCCTCGGCGCAGCAGCTCCCGCTTCTGGCGGTAGCGGAACTGCCCCACGGCCCGGTAGGCGGCGGCGCGCACCCGGTAGTCGCCGCTGCGCGCCGCGGCCTCGACCTCGTCGTCCCACTCCCGGCGGAGGTCCGAGAGCGTGCGCTCGTCGCCCGCCCGCGCGAGCTCGTCGGCGCGCGCGGCTGCCTCCGCGAGCTCCACTAGGCGGCGGAGAGGGAGCGCTCCGCGGGCCCCACGTACCGGGCCGACGGCCGGAACAGGCGCCCCGTGCGCTTCTGCTCGAGGATGTGCGCCGACCAGCCGGCGACGCGCGAGCAGGCGAACATCGCGGGCGCGAGCGGCGGCGGGATCTCGGCGACGTCGAGCACCACCGCCGAGTAGTACTCGACGTTGGTGGCGAGGACGCGCTCGGGGTGGCGTTCCTGCAGGGCAGCGAGCGCCACCCGTTCGAGCTCCTCCGCGACCTCGATCTGCGGCGACCCGAGCTCCTTCGCCGTGCGCTTGAGCAGCCGGGAGCGGGGATCCTCGGCGCGGTAGATCCGGTGCCCGAAGCCCATGATCCGCTTGCCGCTCGCGAGCGCGTCGCGCACCCAACGCTCCGCGTCGCCCAGCTGCGCGACCTCCTCCAGCATCGGCTTCACGTACGCGGGCGCGCCGCCGTGCAGCGGCCCCGAGAGCGCGCCGACCGCCGAGGAGAGCGCGGCGCCGCAGTCGGCGCCGGTCGAGGCGACGATGCGCGCGGTGAAGGTCGACGCGTTGAGGCCGTGCTCGGCCGTGCAGATCCAGTACGTGTCGATCGCCTTCACGTGCCGCGGATCCGCCTCGCCGCGCCAGCGCAGGAGGAACTTCTCGGCCGCGGTCGTCCCGCGGGCGACGACGTCGTCGGGCACGACGTCCGTGTGGCCGTCCGCGATGCGGGCGGAGCGGGCGACGATCGACATCATCTGCGCCGACAGGCGGCCGAGGTCCTCGCGGGCCTGCTCGTCGGAGATCTCGTTGAGCTTGCCGAGCCGCCACTCCCCGGCGAGCCGCGCCGTCTCGGCCTGCAGGTCGGCCGGCGCGTTGCCGGTGAGTCGCGCGGGCTCGTACGGCTCCGGGTCCGGCATCTTCGAGTCGAGGTCGTCGTCGACCAGCAGCCCCCAGACGTTCTCGTACGGGAGGTGGCCGACGAGCTCCTCGATGTCGACGCCGCGGTAGCGGAGCGCGCCGCCCTCCCGGTCGGGCTCGGCGATCTCCGTCTCGACCGCGACGACGCCCTCGAGCCCCGCCTTGAAGTCGTCCGCCATGTGGCGCCAATCTACCGGAGCGGTTCGCTCCCAAACGTCGGTAGAGTCGCCGCCGGCGAGACCCGCGCCGTCGCGGCGCCACGGGTCGCCGACGCGAACTTCGAGCAGCCGGAGGTCCGAAGGTGAGAAGGAAGATCACGGTCGTCGGCGCGGGGAACGTCGGCGCGACCTGCGCGCAGGTGCTGGCGCTGCGGGACTACGCCGACGTCGTCCTCGTGGACATCAAGGAGGGCCTCCCTCAGGGCAAGGCGCTCGACATCGCCCAGATGGGCGCCGTGCTCGGGTACGAGCCGACGGTGACGGGCTCGAACGGGTACGAAGACACGTCCGGGTCGGACGTCGTCGTGGTCACGGCGGGGCTCCCGCGCCAGCCGGGGATGTCGCGCGACGACCTCGTGACGACAAACGAGAAGATCGTGAAGGACGTGACCGAGAAGGTCGTCGGCGGCTCGCCCGACGCGGTGCTGATCGTCGTCTCGAACCCGCTCGACGCGATGTGCCACGTGGCGAGGAACGTCTCCGGCTGGCCGAAGGAGCGCGTGTTCGGGATGGCAGGGATCCTCGACACCGCCCGCTTCTCGACCTTCATCGCCTGGGAGACCGGGTCGTCGGTGAAGGACGTGCAGGCGATGGTGCTCGGCGGGCACGGCGACCAGATGGTCCCGGTCGTGTCCGCGACGACCGTGGGCGGCGTCCCGCTGCGCAAGCTCGTCGCCGACGACCGGATCCAGGCGATGGTCGAGCGGACGGCGAAGGGCGGCGGCGAGATCGTCAATCTCCTCGGCACCTCCGCCTGGTACGCGCCCGGCGCGGCCGCCGCGCAGATGGTCGACGCGATCCTGCTCGACGAGAAGCGCGTCCTCCCCTGCACCGCCTACCTCGAGGGGGAGTACGGGATCGACGGCCTCTACATGGGCGTCCCGGTGAAGCTCGGCGCCGGGGGGATCGAGCAGATCGTCGAGCTCGACCTCGGCGAGGAGGAGCAGCGGCTGCTGCAGGAGTCGGCCTCCGCGGTGCGCGAGGTGGTCGGCGTGCTCACGACGTAGTGGAGCTCGGGCTCGCGGGACGCACGGCCATCGTCTGCGGCGCCTCGCAGGGGATCGGCCTCGCCGTCGCCGAGGCGCTCGCGGCCGAGGGCGCGAACGTCGCGATGTTCGCGCGGCGTCGCGACGTGCTCGAGCGGGAGGCGGAGCGACTCGGCGCACTCGCCGTCCAGGGCGACGTCCGCGACCCGCGGGCGCTGCAGCGGCTGGTCGACCGGACGCTCGAGGCGTTCGGCGGGATCGACGTCCTCGTCAACAACAGCGGCGGCCCGCCGCGCGGGCCGGCCCGGGGCGTCACCGCGGAGCAGGTCGAAGAGGCCGTCGAGCTCCTGCTCCTCTCGGCGATTCGCCTGACCGAGCTCTGCCTCCCCCACCTCGAGCAGAGCGGCCGCGGCCGCGTGATCAACGTCGAGTCGAGCAGCGTGCGCGAGCCCGCCGATCAGCTGGCGCTCTCGAACCTCGTGCGGCCCGGCGTCGTCGGCTGGGCGAAGACGCTCGCGCGCGAGGTCGGCCCGGCGGGCATCACGATCAACACCGTCTGCCCCGGCCGGATCGACACGGAGCGGCTGCGGGAGGCGTTCCCCAGCGTGGAGCAGATCGCGCGGATCCCGCTCCGGCGCGTCGGAGAGCCGCGGGAGCTCGGCGACGTCGTCTGCTTCCTCGCCTCCGAGCGGGCCTCGTACGTGACCGGAGCGGTGATCCCGGTCGACGGCGGCCTCACCCGCGGACTCCTCTAGGGCCCCCGACCCCACGCGGGGCCGGACCGGCGCCCGGCTAAGGTGGGACGACGGTGCGGCGGTTCGTGACTCCTTCGCGGCTGGCGGCCGTCGGGCTCGTCCTGCTCGCGCTCGCGGTCGGCGTGCTGTTCGTCGTCCCGAGCGACGACTACCTCTTCCTCCCGAACGACGTGAAGCCGGTGGCGCCGCTCGTGACCGTCGCCGGCCGCACGGCCGCCGACGACGACGGCGCGATCTACTTCGTGGACGTGCGCGTGCGACGGGCGTCGCTGTTCGAGCGCCTGTTCCCGGGGATCCACGCGGGCGCGTCGCTCGTGCCCGAGCAGGCGGTCAACCCGACGGGGCTGTCGGACGCGGCCCGGCGGCGCACGAGCCTGAACGAGATGGACCGCTCGCAACAGATCGCGGCCGCGGTCGCGCTGCGCGAGGCCGGCTACGACGTCGACGCCGACCCGGCCGGGGCGCTCGTCGAGGGCGTGCTGCCGGACACTCCG
>DATHTC010000537.1:0-3036 GCA_035463735.1 Gaiellaceae bacterium
GTCGAGGCCGGCGCCCGCCGCCGTCGCGAGCGCCCCGACGGCACCCAGCGAGACGACGGCCCCGAGCCGCAGCAGTCTCCGGTCGGCTGCCGGGGTGACCGCAGGTGCCGCGAGCGCAGCCAGCTCAGGGCCTCCGACCAGGGCGGCTCATGTCTGGACACTACCGCGACAACACGTCCGTGCAAACCCGTACGACGCGAGTGGTGCGTGCATCCAGACCGCGAGGTCCGGCCGCGACGGTCCGGTTCCGCGTGCCCGCGGATTGACGCCGCGACGCTCCGACGGCGAGGATCCCTCCGGACGCGCCCCCGATCGCGAGGCACGCATGTCTCGACCGTCCACGGCATCTGGCCCTCCCGTCGCCTCCCCACCCACGCGCACCCGCCGCGAGCGCACGCCGGCGCCGCTGCGCGTCGTCGAGGCGCCGGCCCCGCGGCCGTTCGCGGTCTTCGAGTCGAAGCTCCGCGTCCCCGACGTGCGGGCCGGCATCGTCTCGCGCGCGGGGCTCGTGAACCGCCTCCGGGCGGAGCGGGAGGCTCGCCTCGCCTCGATCGTCGCACCTGCCGGCTACGGCAAGACGACGCTGCTCGCCCAGTGGGCGGCACGTGACGAGCGCGCAGTTGCGTGGCTGACGGTCGACGAGCGGGACAACCACCCGCTCGTCCTGCTCCGGCACCTGGCGACCATGTTCGACCGCGTCGAGCCCGTCGGCTCGGCCGTCCTCGAGGCGCTTGCCGCACCGCACCCGGCCGTGTGGGCCGACGCAGCCCCGCGCCTGGCCGCCGCCGTCGCGTCCAGGCGGACGCCGTTCGTCGCGGTGCTGGACGACGCCGACGAGCTCCGCCGCGGCGACGCCGCCGATCTCGTCGCCGCGGTCGCCGAGCACGTGCCGGAGGGGTCGATCCTCGCGCTCGCAGGGCGCGTTGACCCTGCGCTTCCGGTCGCGCGGCTCCGTGCGGGCGGACGGCTGCTCGAGCTCGGCCCCGACGAGCTCGCGCTGAGCCGCCGCGAAAGCCTCCTCCTGCTGCGCGCGTCGGGCCTCGAGCTCGACGACGACGACGCGTCGGAGCTCGCGGCGCGGACGGAGGGGTGGGCGACGGGCCTCTTCCTCGCGACCCTCGCTCTCGAGCACGCGAGCCCGCCCGCCAGGGCCTCGGAGCTCCGCGGGGATGACCGGTACCTGGTCGACTACTTCCGCTCGGAGGAGCTCTCGCGGCTCTCCCCCGAGCGCCTCGCCTTCCTGAGGCGGACGGCGGTGCTCGAGCGCCTGTCCGCCGAGCTCTGCGACGCCCTCCTCGACCGCGACGACTCCGCAGGCGAGCTCGAGGCGATCCGGCGCGCGGGCCTCTTCCTCGTCCCGCTCGACCGGAACGACGGCTGGTACCGCTACCACCCGCTCTTCCGCGACGCGCTGCGCCACGAGCTCGAGCAGCACGAGCCGAAGCGCGTGCGGGTGCTGCACCGGCGCGCGGCGAGCTGGTTCGAGGCGCACGGCGACGCCGCCTCGGCGCTCCACCACGCGCAGGCGGCGCGCGACGCCAAGCGCGCGGCACGGCTGCTCACGACGATCGCACTGCCCGGCTCGGGGGAGACACACGAGAGCATCGACCGGTGGCTCGACCGCTTCGCGGCGACGGCGCCGCTCGAGGAGCACCCGGACGTGGCCTCCCTCGGCGCGTGGACACACGCGTTGCGCGGCCGCGCCGAGGACGCCGACCGCTGGCTCGACACCGCCGAGCGCTCGGCCCGCGCCGTGGCGGTCTCGGACGGCTCCCCCTCCGTCGAGCCGTGGCTCGCGCTCGTCCGGGCGGCGCTGTGCGCCCACGGCGTCGAGCGGATGACGCGGGACGGCGCGAATGCGCTCGCCGGGCTGCCGGCCGAGAGCCGGTGGCGGCCGACGGCGCTCGTCCTCGAGGGTGTCGCCCGGGCGCTCGCGGGCGACCGTCGACGCGCGGAGGAGAGCCTGGCGGCCGCCGTGGAGGCAGGGGAGCGCGTCGGGGACGACGACGCGCGCGTCCTCGCGACCGCAGAGTGCTGGCTGCTGGCCGCGAGCGCCGGCGAGCACGACGCCGCCGAGCGGCTCGCGCTCCAGGCCCGGCACCTGGTCGACGGCGACGACACCGGAGGCCTCGCCGGCAGCGCGCTCGCCTACGCAGCCGCCGCGCGGGCGTTCCTGCGGCACGGGCGCTGGGACGACGCGCGCCACGAGCTCCTCGCGGCGGAGCGCCTCGCGGGCTCGCTGACGCAGGCGCTGCCGTGGCTCGCCGTCCAGACGCGCACCGCCCTCGGCGCCGCGTACGTCACGCTGCGCGACCGGGCGGGCGCGATGGCCCAGCTCGCCGAGTGCGAGCGGATCCTCGCCCGGAGACCGCACCTCGGGACGGTCGCCGCCGCGGTGGACGAGCTCCGTCGCGGCGTCGACGACCTCCCCGGCCCGCGCGACGGGCGCAGCTCCGGGCTCACCGCGGCCGAGCTCCGCCTGCTTCCGCTGCTCGCGACGCACCTCTCCTTCCGCGAGATCGGCGAGCGGCTCTACGTGTCGCGGAACACGATCAAGACGCAGGCGATCTCCACGTACCGGAAGCTCGGCGTCTCGAGCCGGAGCGCCGCGATCGAGCGTGCGGTCGAGCTCGGGCTCGTCGCGGGGGACGCAGGCGAGCACGTCGTGCGATCGGGATGATGCGCCGACGGGGGCGGCCGCCGATGATGGTCGGCGACCTCCGTGAGCGAGCACGAAGAGATGCTGCGCAAGCTGACCGTCCGCGATGACGCGTTCGTCACGCTGCTGCTGAGCGACGAGCGCGCCAGGGACGCGGCGGCCCGGCTCGACGGGAGGACGCTCGCGCTCGTCCGGCTCGCAGCGCTGATCGCGCTCGACGCGGCGCCGCCGTCGTACATGGAGGCGATCGAGACGGCACGCGGATGGGGCGCGACGAACGACGAGATCGCCGGGTGCCTGGTCGCCGTCCTCCCTGCCGTCGGCGTGGCCCGCGTCGTGTCGGCCGCGCCGAAGGTCGCGCTGGCGCTCGGCTTCGA
>DATHTC010000538.1:0-15406 GCA_035463735.1 Gaiellaceae bacterium
GGGGTCACTGGTTCGAGCCCAGTACCGCCCACCTCACGAAAGCCCTGCTGACGCGGGGCTTTTCCTCTTCTCTGGGGTGCTGCGCGCCGCCGTGGAGGCGGTCGTGGCTGCCCAAATGGCTGCGAACGATGCCACGGGCAGTCCGTCGTAGACCCGGCCCATGAGGGCGCAGGACGTCGTCATTACTCCAGGTGTGAAGAGGTCAAGGCCGGCGACAGCTGCGCACCGGGCTCCGAATTCCGCAGGTCGGGGCCGCCGATCGTTGGGTCGGTGCGATCCCCGATGCGGGCGTCCGCCGCTGCCGACGAGCATCGTTGGGAACGAGACTCGGAGCTTGGAGGTCACGTGTCTCGAGCAGCTGCGGCTGTGGTCGTCGCCTTCGCGGTGGCCGTCGCCGGTTCGTCCGCGCTCGCCGCGACGATCGTCGGGACGCCGCGGAGCGACGTCCTGCGCGGCACCGCGAACCGCGACCTGCTCGACGGCAAGGGCGGCAGCGACCGGCTCTTCGGACTCGGGGGCGCCGACGTCCTGGTCGGCGGGCCCGGCAACACTCCCTGACCGGCGGGGCCGGCGCCGACGTGTTCCGGCGTGGCACCGGCCGCGATGTCGCCGTCGCGGCAGCCGGCGACAAGGTCGGTGTCGACTGCGAGCTCGTCAGGGGTCTCCCGGCGTTGTCGGTCGCCGACGCCTCCGTGGACGAGAGCGACTTCGGCCCGACGACGATGACGGTCACCGTCGCGCTGTCGGGTCCCGTCCGCCATCGGGTCGTCGTCCGGTTCGCGACCGCCGACGGGACGGCCGCCGCGCCCGGCGACTACGCGGCTACGGCCGGTGTTCTCAGCTTCGCACCCGGGACGATCGTTCAGACGATTCCCATCGCGATCATGGGCGACCACGACTTCGAGGCCGACGAGACCTTCAGCGTGTTCCTCTCCGACCCCGTTGACGCGGCCGTCGCGCGCGGAAGAGCGATCGCGACGATCCGCAACGAGGACGTCCCTCCGCCGCGTTCCGGCCGCTACACCGGGACCACCCGCCAGAGCCGCTCGATCAGCTTCGAGGTCTCCGCCGACGGGCTGCGGCTGTCCCGCCTGGTCATTCGGGCCGACATCTCCTGTTCGGGCGAGGTGCTCCCGGACGAGGAATTCGCGTTCGGCGACGCAACGATCCCGATCTTCCCGACGACGCGCGCCTTCGGCGGGAACATCCAGGTGAGCGAAGGCCCGCAGGCGCGCACGTTCGTCACGCTGATGGGCTCGTTCGCGACGGTGCCGGGGGGCGCAACCACCGCCAGCGGCACCTTTCGGCTCGCCTACGTCGTCTCGGGGCCGCCGTCAGGCGTCTGCACCGCGGAGAACATCCCCTGGACGGCGTCGTAAGCGCCGGAGGACGGACGGCAGGGCGCCCGTCTGACGCAGCGGCAAGATCGGTGGGCTGGGAGGAGAACGTCGCCGTCGGACTCGTCGCGTTGGAACGTGGCCACGCGCGCGGCTCGGCCGCCGTCAGCCGGCACGAGCCGAGGCGCTCAGGTCGACGCTTGGCGGCAAGACGGCCTGCCCTAGTGTCCGCTTCGGAGGGCCACTGCTGCGGCGACGCGAAGCCGCGCTTTGCCGCTCCACTCGCCTCCGCGCCGGCGACGGCTGGCGACGCCTGACGACTCTCCGTCGGCTTGGAGTGGAGTGCTCCCTGGGCCGCGGAGGGACGGTGCGAGATACCCGGCCTGCAGCAGGCGCCGGCGCGCGCCGCTCAGGTAGTCGTCGAAGGCTTCGAGCCTGCGGACGGCCAGCGAGTAGGTCTCCTCCGCGCGGGCGAGCGCGAGCGCGAGCTCGCGCCTGGCGCGCAGCTCACGCTCCCGCGCTGCTTCCAGTCGCTGCTCCGGGCGGCTCCGGGGCGCGGGCGCTGCGCGCCGGACGCGGGACGGCCCCCGTGCACGGAGCGCTGCGCTCGATTTTGGCTGGGTTCCGGTGTGCATGCAGGAACCATGTCCGCGCGGCCCAGCTCGCGGAAGGCGGCCGGCTGGCATCTCGCCGGTGGCCAACCAGCATCGGGGAGGTGGGGCAGCCGTAGGCCCGGCTCCGTAGCTCTCCGCAAGGGAGCGTCGTCGGGAGGTCGCAGCGGCCGTCGCCGCCGCTTCGGCTCGGAGCGAGGTTCGCACGCGCGCGGTCGCGCATGACGGATGATTGGCAGATCAGCCGACCGAGACGAGGAGGGATCCGTGAACCCGCGCAAGGCATTCGAGTACGGCGGCTACATCGCCGGCGCCGTCCTGATCGTGTTCGGCGTGGTCGCGATCTACATGGGCGTGGACGGGCGCAGCACGGTCCGCGACAGCCTCGAGGACGAGCAGATCTACTTCGCGAACGCCGCCGAGGACGAGGCGGTCGCCGAGCACGCCGAGCAGTGGTCGGAGGAGCAGGTCAAGACCGGCGAACAGGCACGCGCGTTCGCGCTCGTCATGCGCGACCACGCGCTGGAGAGCTCAGGCGGCCTCACGTATGCGCAGATGGGCCGCTTCGTCTCGGCCGACGACCCCGAGGATCCGGCGGGCACGAGCGACGAGGCCGCGGCCGCGGAGGACGAGAACGGCAACCCGATCCCGAACGCCGCGCGGAACACGTGGGTCACCGAGACGGCGCTCTCGACGGCGCTGAACATGTCGTACATGGCCGAGCAGCTCGCCATCTTCGGCATCGTCGTCGGCGTGGCGCTGCTCCTCGCGGGAATCGGGTTCGTCATCCTCGCCTTCCTCGCCGTCCGGTCCTGGGCCAGCGGCGCGGCCCCGGCGTCGGCGTGACAGGGCGGCGCGCTCGACCTCCCGGACGGCGGGCTACGGGAGCTTCTCCGCGAGCTCCCAGACGTGGCCGTCCGGATCCGTGAAGCCGGCGGTGCGAGGCCCCACGGACGGTCGATTGGGCCGTCGAGGAGCCGCACCCCGCGCGCCGCCAGCTGCGCACACGCGGCATTCGCATCGTCCACGCCGACCGCGCGCCCGGAAGGCGTTGACGCCGAAGGACTCGACGCCGAGGAACCCGCGTACGTCGTGCGTCGTGCGATGGTCGGAGGCGAAGCGCTCGCCCGCGTCCTTCCAGCGCGCCAGGATGTGCGGCGCCCGCTCCTCCATCCCGCGGAAGTACGCGTCGCGGGAGAACCCGGGCCGTGCGGTCGCGCCGGGAACGTCCGAGAGGCGCGCCGTCTTCCAGCCCACGCCGTCCACGCGAGCAAGCGTACTCCCCGCCCTGCGGCTCGCGGCGGCCGCGCGACGTGTGCTCCTGCCGCTGGGCGGGAAGGCTCTCGGGCATGTCGGCCCGGCCGCTGGACGAGCGTCAGTCGCCGATCACGCCCGCGCCTGCGCCGGCGACCCGCACGAGCGACCTCTGGTGGAAGAACGGCGTCATCTACTGCCTCGACGTGGAGAAGTTCGTCGACGGCAACGGCGACGGGGTCGGGGACTTCGTCGGCCTCACGCAGAAGGTCGACTACCTCGCGGGGCTCGGCGTCACCTGCCTGTGGCTGATGCCGTTTTACGCCACGCCGAACCAGGACGACGGCTACGACGTCAGCGACTACTACGCGCTCGACCCGCGCCTCGGGTCGTTCGGCGACTTCGTCGACTTCATGCGCACCGCCCGCGACCGGGGCCTGCGCGTGATCACCGAGCTGATCGTCAACCACACGTCGGACGAGCACCCGTGGTTCCGCGCGGCGCGCGACCGCGGCTCGCCGCTGCACGGCTTCTACGTCTGGCAGGACGAGAAGCCGGAGGAGGAGCCCGCCGACATCGTCTTCCCGGACGAGGAGTCGAGCGTGTGGGCGTGGGACGACGAGGCGGGTCGCTGGTACCTGCACCGGTTCTACTCGTTCCAGCCCGACCTGAACGTCGGCAACCCGCTCGTGCGCGACGAGATCCGCAAGATCGCCGGCTTCTGGCTGCAGCTCGGCGTGGACGGGTTCCGCGTCGACGCGGCGCCGTACCTCGTCGACACGACCGGGCTCGAGGGCGACCCGCACGCCGACGCGCTCGACTGGCTGCGGGAGCTCTGCTCCTACATCCAGCGGCGCGACGGCGGCAGCGTGATGATCGGCGAGGTGAACCTCCCGCCCCACGAGCTCCGTCCGTACTTCGGCGACGACGACGGCGACGGGTTGCACATGCTCTTCAACTTCAACCTCAACCAGGCGCTGTTCCTCTCGCTCGCGCGCGGCGAGTGCGAGCCGCTCGACCGGGCGCTCGACGCCCTGCCGGAGATCCCCGAGCGCTCCCAGTGGGTCACCTTCGTCCGGAATCACGACGAGCTGACCCTCGACAAGCTCGACGACCACGCCCGCGAGGAGGTCTACCGCGCGTTCGCGCCCGACGAGCGGATGCGGCTCTACGGGCGCGGCATCCGCCGGCGCCTCCCCACGATGCTCGACGGCGACCGCGCCCGGATCGAGCTCGCGTACAGCCTGCTCTTCACGCTGCCTGGGACGCCGGCGCTGCTGTGGGGCGAGGAGATCGGCCTGGCCGAGGACCTCGAGCTGGAGGACCGGCTCGCCGTGCGCGTCCCGATGCAGTGGACGGAGGGACCGAACGGCGGCTTCTCCGCTGCGCCCGTCGACCAGCTCGTCGCACCAGTCCGGCGGGACGGGCAGTACGGCTACGAACGGGTGAACGTCGCGTCGCAGCGGCACGACCCGGACTCGCTCCTGAACTGGATGGAGCGGATGATCCGCCAGCGCAGGGAGTGCCACGAGATCGGCTGGGGCACGCCGAAGCGGCTCAAGACGGGCGAGGGCTGCGTCTTCGTGCACCGGTTCGACTGGGAGGGACGGGCGCTCCTGTTCGCGCACAACCTCGCGTTCGAGCCGAAGACGGTCGACCTCGAGGTCGGCATCGCGGACGTCGCGCGGCTCGACGACCTGCTCTCGGGCGAGCGCGTGGAGCCGGAGGACGGGACGCTGCGCCTCGAGCTCGAGCCTTCGGGGTACCGCTGGTTCCGCGTCGCGCGGGACTGAGGCTGCTTGCCCCGGCGCGGGCGCACGCGCTAAAGTCCTCAATTGAGGACTTGAAGAACGCCTCCGCCGCACGAGCCTCCTCCGATCCCGTCGTCCCCGACGAGCTGATCGAGCGCGCGGCCGCGCGCTTCGCGCTCCTTGCGGATCCCACTCGGCTGCGGCTCGTGAGCGCGCTCCACCTGCACGGCGAGGGCTCCGTCGGCGCGCTGGCCGGGGTCGCGGGCATCTCGGTCGCGAACGCCTCGCAGCACCTCAACCGGCTCGCGACGGGTGGGGTCGTCGGCCGCCGCCGCGAGGGCACGAGCGTCCGCTACCGGATCGTGGACGACTCGATCGAGCAGCTCTGCCACCTGGTCTGCGAGGCGCTCGGGGAGGACCCCCGCTGACGCGCGGGCCGACGTCGGTGGAAACCCGTGAGCGCCGATCGGCGGTCGCCACGATTCATCGCGCCGCGCGCTCCGGCGAGCCTCCGCGGAAGGGGGCTGCGTGAGCCTTCAGGTGAGCGAGGACCGGTTCGACCTGCGCAACCTGCTGCCCGAGAACGGCGGCGTCTCGCGCTGGGTCAAGGTGATCGACCAGACCCGCTGCATCGGCTGCCACGCGTGCACGACCGCCTGCAAGTCCGAGAACGAGGTGCCGCTGGGCGTCACGCGCACGTACGTCAAGGCGGTCGACGTCGGCACGTTCCCGCAGGCCCGGCGCGCGTTCCAGGTGACTCGCTGCAACCAGTGCGAGGACGCGCCGTGCGTGGCCGCGTGCCCGACGGCCGCCATGTACAGGCGCCCCGACGGGATCGTCGACTTCGACAAAGGCGCGTGCATCGGCTGCAAGGCCTGCATGGCCGCGTGCCCCTACGACGCGATCTTCATCAACCCGCACGACCACTCGGCCGAGAAGTGCAACTTCTGCAGCCACCGGATCGACAGCGGGCTGGAGCCCGCGTGCGTCGTCGTGTGCCCGGTCGAGGCGATCCTCGTCGGCGACCTGAGCGACCCCTCTTCGAAGGTGGCGCAGATCGTCCAGCGCGACGCCGTCGCCGTCCGGCGCCCGGAGAAGGAGACGCGGCCGAAGCTCTTCTACCGCGGCGCGCACCAGGCGACCCTCGACCCCCTCGCCGGGCGCCGGCCCGACGGCGGCCTGTTCATGTGGAGCGAGCAGGGCGACGTCCCGCACGGCGTCGCGTCCGGCTCGCCCCCGCCGTGGAACAGCTCGGCTGCGGCGCTCCTCTCGTACGACGTGCCGCACCGCAAGCCGTGGGACTGGCGCGTCAGCCTCTACACGTGGACGAAGGGCATCGCCGCGGGCGCGTACCTCGTCGCGCTCGTGCTCGCGCTCGTCGGCCTGCTGGACTGGTCGAGCGACCTTTGGCGGTGGGGCGCGCCGCTCGCGGCAGCCGTCGCCCTCGCCGCCACCGGTGTGGTCCTCATCTTCGACCTCGAGCACCCCGAGCGGTTCTGGTTCATCTTCGCGCGGCCGCAGTGGCGGAGCTGGCTCGCACGCGGCGCGTTCGTGATCGGCGCGTACTCGGCGGTGCTCGGCGTGCACGTGCTCGCGAGCCTGCTCGGCCTGACGTCGCCGCAGCAGTGGCTCGCCGTCGCCGGGCTCCCGCTCGCCGCCGGGGTGGCCGCGTACACCGCGTACCTGTTCGCGCAGGCGAAGGCGCGCGACCTCTGGCAGAACCCGCTGCTGCCGGCGCACCTGCTCGTGCAGTCGGCGCTCGCGGGCGCGGCCGTGCTGCTGCCGCTCGCGGCGTGGCTCGACGACGAGGCGGTGGAGCCGCTCGCGTGGACGCTGGCGGCGGCGGCGCTGACGCACGTCCTCCTCTCGCTCGGGGAGGTCACGCTCACGCACCCGACCGCGCACGCGCGGCTCGCGGCGCACCACCTCGTGAGCGGGCGGTACGCGCTCCTCTTCTGGGGCGGGCTCGTGCTCGTCGCGGTGGGTCTCGTCGCCCCGTGGGCGTGGCCGGTCGCCGTCGCGGCCGCGCTCGCTGGGCTCCTCGCCCACGAGCATGCGTACGTCCAGGCCGGCCAGGAGGTGCCGCTCGCGTGAACGTCCACGAGCGGAACGAGCGCGTCCTCGCGGCCAAGCGCGAGACGCTCGCGCGCGGGGAGACGTTCTATCCCGGGCCGAGCCGCGTCCACCTGGCCGCGTTCCCGCCGAAGGAGCGCTGGGACGACTGGGTCGACGTGCGCCCCGACGGCAGCGAGCGGCGGACGATGCTCGTGCCGACGACGTGCTTCAACTGCGAGTCGGCGTGCGGGCTGCTCGCCTACGTCGACCGCGACACGCTGCAGGTGCGCCGCTTCGAGGGCAACCCCGAGCACCCGGGCTCGCGCGGCCGCAACTGCGCGAAGGGGCCGGCGACGCTGAACCAGGTCACCGATCCAGACCGGATCCTCTACCCGCTGCGGCGCGCCGGCGCGCGCGGCGAGAACCGCTGGGAGCGCGTGTCGTGGGACGAGGCGCTCGACGAGCTCGCGGCGCGCATCCGCGCGGCGATCGTCGAGGGCCGGCAGAACGAGGTCATGTACCACGTCGGCCGCCCCGGCGAGGACGGCTACACGGAGCGCGTGCTCGCGGCGTGGGGGGTGGACGGGCACAACTCGCACACGAACATCTGCTCGTCGGGCGGGCGCGCGGGCTACCACTGGTGGATGGGCCTCGACCGGCCCAGCCCGGACCACGCCAACGCGGACGTGATCCTGCTGATCTCCGCGCACCTCGAGTCGGGCCACTACTTCAACCCGCACGCGCAGCGGATCGTCGAGGCGCGCAAGCGGGGCGCGAAGGTCGTCGTGCTCGACACGCGGCTCTCGAACACCGCCACGCACGCCGACCACTGGCTCGCGCCGTGGCCGGGGAGCGAGCCCGAGATCCTGCTCGCGATCGCGGCGTACCTGATCGAGGGGCGCCGCTACGACCGCGAGTTCGTCCGCCGCTGGTGGAACTGGCAGGAGTACCTCGAGCACGAGCACCCCGACGTCGACCCGACGTTCGAGGCGTTCGAGCGGATCCTCGGCGAGCTCTACCGCGAGCACACGTTCGAGCGGGCAGAGCGCGAGTCGGGGATCGACGCGGCCGTCCTGCGCGAGGTGGCCGAGCTCGTCGCCGGCGCCGGGACGCGGCTGGCGACGCACACGTGGCGCTCCGCGGCGGCCGGCAACCTCGGCGGGTGGCAGGTCTCGCGCTGCCTCTTCCTGCTCAACGCGCTCGTCGGTGCCGTCGCCGTTCCCGGGGGAACGTTCCCGAACGCATGGAACAAGTTCGTGCCGCGGCCGCCGTACGTGCCGCCGCACCCGGAGGTGTGGAACGAGCTGACGTGGCCGGAGGAGTACCCGCTGGCGATGAACGAGCTCTCGTTCCTGCTCCCGCACTTCCTCCGCGAGGGCCGCGGGCGGGTCGACGTCTACTTCACGCGCGTCTACAACCCCGTGTGGACGAATCCGGACGGCTTCGCGTGGATCGAAGCGCTCACCGACGAGTCGCTCGTCGGCCTCCACGTCGCCCTCACCCCGACCTGGAGCGAGACCGCCTTCTTCGCCGACTACGTGCTCCCGATGGGGCACTCCTCCGAGCGCCACGACATTCACTCGTACGAGCAGTACGACGGGCAGTGGGTCGGCTTCCGCCAGCCGGTGCTGCGCGCCGCGCGTGAGCGGCTCGGCGAGACGGTGCGCGACACCCGCGAGGTGAACCCGGGCGAGGTGTGGGAGGAGAACGAGTTCTGGATCGAGCTCTCGTGGCGCATCGACCCGGACGGCTCGCTCGGGATCCGCCGCTTCTTCGAGTCGCGCGAGCGGCCGGGCGAGAAGCTCTCCGTGGACGAGTACTACGCGTGGATCTTCGAGCATTCCGTGCCGGGGCTCCCCGAGCGGGCGGCGGCGGAGGGGTTGACCCCGCTCGCGTACATGCGCCGCTACGGCGCGTTCGAGGTCGCGCGGGGCATCGGGCCCGTGCACGAGCAGCCGGTGCCGGAGGCCGAGCTCGAGGATCCGAAGGTGGGCCCGCAGGGCCGCGTCTACACGGACGCCCCGAAGCCCGACGCCGCCAACGTCGTGCCGCTGCCGACGCCCGACCCCGACGACGAAGGGCGGCGGCCCGTCGGCGTGCTCGTGGACGGGGACGTCCTGCGCGGCTTCCCCACGCCGAGCGGGAAGCTGGAGTTCTGGTCGCGCACGCTCGCGGAGTGGGGCTGGCCCGAGCTCGCGCTGCCGGCCGCCCCGCGCAGCCACGTCCACCCGGACGCGCTCGAGGACGACCAGCTGGTGCTGATCTCGACCTTCCGCCTCCCCGTCCAGATCCACACGCGCAGCGCGAACGCGAAGTGGCTCGACGAGATCGCGCACACGAACCCGCTCTGGCTCCACGTGCGTGACGCGGAGCGGATCGGCGTGCGCACCGGCGACCTCGTGCGCGTGGAGACGGAGATCGGCCACTTCGTCGTCAAGGCCTGGGTGACCGAGGGGATCCGCCCGGGCGTCGTCGCGTGCAGCCACCACATGGGGCGCTGGAAGCTCGAGGGGCCGGGGCAGCGGCAGGCGATGGCCGAGGTCGCGCTCGGGCGCGACGAGACGCGCTGGTCGCTCGAGCGGCGGCGCGGCGTGGCGCCGTTCGAGTCGTCCGACCCGGACACGAGCCGGATCTGGTGGAGCGACGTCGGCGTCCACCAGAACCTCACGTTCCCCGTGCACCCCGACCCGATCTCCGGCATGCACTGCTGGCACCAGGCGGTGCGCGTACGGAAGGCCGAGCCCGGGGACGAGCACGGCGACATCGCCGTGGACACCGCCAAGTCGCACGAGGCCTACCGCCGCTGGCTCGAGCAGACGCGCGACGCCGCGTCGACCTCGCCGGACGGCACGCGCCGGCCGTACTGGCTGCTGCGGCCGCTGAAGCCGAGCCGCGACGCATACCGGCTCCCGTCGCGGGAACGTGCGGGAGGGCGGCGCTGATGGAGCTCCTCCGCGCGCTCGGGGCGCTGTGCGAGCCGCCCGCCGAGGAGCACGCCGCGCTCGCGCAGGCGGTCGGGCTCGAGCGTGCGCCGACGGCCGCAGAGTTCGCGGACACCTTCCTCTTCCGCCTCTACCCGTACGCGTCCGTCTACCTCGACGGCGAGGGGATGCTCGGCGGCGAGGCGCGCGACCGCGTGGCGGGGTTCTGGGCGGCGCTCGGACTGACGCCGCCCGCGGAGCCCGACCACCTCGCCGTCCTGCTCGCGCTGCATGCGTCGCTCGCGGAGGAGGAGGCGGGCGAGGCCGACGAGGCGAGGCGCACGCTCCTGCGCGAGGCGCGGCGGGCGTTGCTGTGGGAGCACCTGCTCCCGTGGCTGCCGCCGTACCTGGCGAAGGCGCGCGAGGTCGCCGCCGGCCCGTACCGCGAGTGGGCGGCGCTGCTGTGCGAGGCGCTGGTCGCGGAGGCGCGGGCGCTCGGCGTGCCGGGCGACCCGCTGCCGCTGCACCTGCGCGAGGCGCCGCCGCTCGACCCGCCAGCGGTGGCCGGCGGCGAGGCGTTCCTCGCGCAGCTGCTGGCGCCGGTGCGGAGCGGGCTGCTCCTGACGCGCGACGACCTCGCGCGCGCGGCGGCCGCGCTCCGGCTTGGGCTGCGCCCGGGCGAGCGCCGGTTCGCGCTCCGCGGGCTGCTGGGGCAGGATGCCGCCGGAACGCTCGCGTGGCTCGCGGCGGAGGCGGAGGCCTGGGAGGATCGGCACACGCGCGACGAGGCGCGGCTCGGGTCGATCGCGAGGTTCTGGAGGGAGCGCGCCGCCGCTGCGGCGGTCGTGCTGGCCGAGGCGGCGGAGGTCGCCCGGACGAGCGGACAGGAGGTTGCGCATGCTTGAGACCGGTGTGATCACGACGCCGGCGCTGACGGAGGAGGACGTCCGCCGGATCGTGGCGGAGGAGGTCGAGAAGGCGTTCAAGCGGGATCCCGGCTCGAAGAAGGCCGCGATCATCGCCTCGAAGGGGACGCTCGACTGGGCCTACCCGCCGCTGATCCTGGCGACGACCGCGGCCGCGCTCGGGATGGAGACGTCCGTCTTCTTCACGTTCTACGGCCTGAACATCATCCACAAGGACTTCGAGAAGCGCCTGAAGGTGTCACCCGTCGGCAACCCGGCGATGCCGATGCCCGTCCCGATGCCGCAGCTCGTCACGGCGCTGCCCGGGATGGGCCCCATGTCGACGTCGATGATGAAGTCGAAGTTCCGCGGCAAGAACGTCGCCACCATCGCCGAGCTCCTGGAGGCGGCGCGCGAGTCCGAGGTGAAGCTCGTCGCCTGCCAGATGACGATGGAGGTGTTCGGCTTCGACGAGAGCGACTTCGTCGAGGGGGTCGAGTTCGCCGGCGCCGCGGCGTTCCTCGCGCAGGCGCGCCGCGCGCACACGACGCTGTTCGTCTAGGAGGGACGATGGCCCAGCTACAGGAGGATCGCGTGCTCGACGCCCGGGGGCTGCTCTGCCCGATGCCGGTGGTCAAGACCGCGAAGGAGATGAAGGGGCTCGAGGCCGGCCAGGTGCTGAAGCTGCTCGCGACCGACCGCGGCGCGATCGCGGACATCCCGGCGTGGGCCGAGGACACCGGCAACGAGCTGATCGAGTGGCACGAGGAGGACGGCCACCTCGTCTTCCTCATCCGCAAGCAGGAGGAGTGAGCGGACGATGATCTTCAAGCAGTTCCGGTACGAGCCGCTGTTCCAGGCGTCGTACCTGCTCGGCTGCTCGCGGGCGCGCGAGGGCTTCGTCGTCGACCCCATCGCCGACCTCGGGCCCGACCACTACGTGCTCGAGGCCGCCGACCAGGGGCTCGACATCGTGGGCGTGCTCGAGACCCACGTGCACGCTGACTTCGTCTCGTGCGCGCGCGAGCTCGCCGAGCTCACCGGCGCGCCCCACTACCTGCACGAGGCGGCTACGCCGCTCGTGCGCTACGGCTTCACGCCGCTCACGGACGGCCAGGTGCTGACGGTCGGCCAGATCGACGTGCAGGCGATCCACACGCCGGGCCACACCCCGGAGCACACCTGCTTCCTCGTCACCGACCGCGCGCGGACGGACGAGCCGTGGGCGGTGCTGACGGGCGACTCGCTGTTCGTGGGCGACGTCGGCCGCCCGGACCTGCTCGTCGGCGACCAGGCGCTCGACGTGATGGACGAGGCGGAGCGTGCCGAGACGCAGTTCCGTTCCATCCGCGAGAAGCTGTTCACGCTTCCCGACCACGTCGAGGTCTTCCCGAACCACTACGGGGGCTCGACCTGCGGCGGCGTCAACATGAGCGGGAAGGCGAGCTCGACGATCTGGTTCGAGAAGCGGTACAACCTCGCGCTGGCGCAGCCCGACGCGCCGGCGTTCGCCGTGTTCGTCCGCGAGACTGCGAAGCCGTTTCCGGACAACTACCAGTGGATCAAGTCGTACAACCTCGGCCTGCTCGACGAGGCGCAGCTGAAGGAGGCGATGGCGAGGTGACCCCGGAAGAGGTCCGCGCCGCGCTGGCCGAGGGCGCGATCCCGCTCGACCTGCGCCCGCCGCGGCCGTTCGCGGCGGGGCACCTGCCGGGCGCCGTGACGATGCAGTTCAACCGCGCCGACCTCGCAGACCGGGCGGAGCTCGTGCTGCCGACGGACGTGCCGTTCGTCGTGCACGCCGAGCCCGAGCCGATCGCGAAGGTCGCGGTGACGATCCTGAGCGAGGCCGGCTTCGACGTGCGCGGCCACCTCGAGGGCGGCCTCGCGGCGTGGAAGGCGGCCGGAGGCGAGGTCGAGACGCTCCCGCTGCTCGACGTGGACGAGCTCCGGGACTCGCTCGACGACATGCTCGTGCTCGACGTGCGCGAGGGCTTCGAGTTCCGGCACGGGCACGTCGCCGGCGCCG
Organism: Gaiellaceae bacterium; assembly: GCA_035463735.1. Taxonomy (GTDB): domain Bacteria; phylum Actinomycetota; class Thermoleophilia; order Gaiellales; family Gaiellaceae; genus DATHTC01. Next base: position 12,864 of record DATHTC010000538.1, read on the forward strand.
TGCTGCTCCCGTCCGGCGACGCGTGGGCGCAGGCCGAGACGATCCCGGGCGACCGCCCGATCGCGACGATCTGCGGTGACCAGACGCGCAGCGCATACGTTGCCTCGGTGCTCCTTCGCCACGGCCGCGATGCGAGGCTCGTGATGGGCGGGATGGTCGACTGGCTCGAGCGCGGCTACCCCGTCGAGAAGCAGCCGGTCACGGCCTGAGTGCCCCACCAGGCAATGCACGCCCGCTTCCGACCCGCGATCACGCGGCGCCGGCGTCCACCCGCGCCCTCGCCAAGGCGTCCAGCCTTGGCTGCGGACGCGTGCGGCCGCCGGCTTGGTGCTAGCGGCCCGGACGCTGGGCAGCCTCACCTGGAGGGGCACTAGCGTGGCGCGGGCGGAGGCACCGGCCGGGCGCGTCCGGCCCGCCCTCGCCCGGCCGTCCTTCGGCGTCGGCGACGTCGTCGCCGGCGTCAGCGTCGCGCTCGTGCTGATCCCCCAGGCGCTCGCGTACGCGCAGCTCGCCGGGATGCCGCCGCACACGGGCCTCTACGCGGCGGCGCTCGCTCCCATCGCGGCCGCGTTCTTCGCCTCGTCGCCGTACCTCCAGACCGGTCCCGTGGCGCTCACCGCGCTGCTGACCTTCGGCGGGCTCGCGGCGCTGGCCACGCCGGAGACGGACGAGTACGTCGCGCTCGCGGCGCTGCTCGCGCTCGTCGTCGGCGCGGTGCGCGTGGCGGTCGGGCTCCTGCGGGCCGGCGTGATCGCCTACCTGATGTCGCAGGCCGTGTTGATCGGGTTCATGCCGGCCGCCGCGATCCTGATCGTCGCCTCGCAGCTGCCGACAGCGCTCGGCGCCGGCGACCAGGAGGGCGGCGTGCTGCGCGGCGCCTGGAACGCGCTCACGAACCCAGGCTCCTGGGGCTGGTCGGCGATCCTGCTGGCGGCGCTCTCGATCGTGCTGGTGCTCGCCGGGCGCCGCCTCCACGCCTTCTTCCCGGGCGTCCTGGTCGCGGTGCTCGTCGGCATCGGGTGGAGCGAGCTCGGCGGCTACGACGGCGCGACCGTCGGGGACGTCCCCTCGGGGCTGCCGCCGCTCTCCGTCGACCTGCCGTGGTCCGACCTCCTCTCGTTGCTCGTGCCGGGGATCGTGATCGCGCTCGTCGGGTTCGCGGAGCCGGCCTCGATCGCGCGCACGTTCGCGGCGGCCGAGCGCCGCCCCTGGGACCCGAACCGCGAGTTCGTCAGCCAGGGCGCCGCCAACGTCGCTTCCGCCTTCTCGGGGGGCTTCCCGGTCGGCGGCTCGTTCTCGCGCAGCTCGCTCGCCCGCCTCACGGGCGCGCGGACACGCTGGACGGGCGCGATCACGGGGCTCGTCGTGCTCGCGTTCCTGCCGTTCGCGGGCGTGCTCTCGCCGCTCCCGACGGCGGTGCTCGCCGCGATCGTGATCGGCGCCGTCGCGGGCCTGATCCGGATCGGCCCGATGCTCGAGGTCGTCCGCTACTCGCGGCCGCAGACGGCGATCATGCTCACGACGTTCGTCCTCACGCTCGCGCTCTCGCCTCACGTCGAGCAGGCGCTGCTGGCCGGGATCGGGCTCGCCGTGGGGATTCACCTCTGGCGCGAGCTGCGCCTCGACGTCGAGACCGCGGCGGAGGGGACGCGCCTCCACGTGCGGCCGAAGGGCGTGCTCTGGTTCGCGAGCGCCCGCGCGCTCGAGGACAAGTTCGTCTCGGCGCTCGCGGAGCATCCGGGAGCCGAGGCATTGGTGATCCACCTCGACGGCCTCGGCCGCATCGACCTCACGGGCGCGCTCGCGCTGAAGGCGCTGCTCGACGACGCCCGCGCCGCAGGGCTCGACCTCGAGGTCGAGGGCCCGCCGCCGCACGCCCTGCCGCTGCTCCGCCGCGTCTTCCCCGAGCACGTGACGTAGCCACGGTGTCGCCGATGCGAGCGATGGTCTTCACCGGCGCGGGCGCGCCGTTGCGGACGCGCTCCCTGCCGACGCCGAGCGCGGAGCCCGGACAGGTGCTGCTGCGGGTGCACGCGTGCGGCGTCTGCCGCACCGACCTGCACGTCGTCGACGGCGAGCTCGCGGAGCCGAAGCTCCCGCTCGTGCCCGGGCACCAGATCGTCGGCACCGTCGTCGCGGCCGGCGAGGGCGCCGCCCGCTTCGCCGCCGGGCAGCGCGTCGGCGTCCCGTGGCTCGGCTGGACGTGCGGCGAGTGCCGCTTCTGCCGCAGCGGGCGCGAGAACCTCTGCGGGCGGGCGCGCTTCACCGGCTACACGCTCGACGGGGGGTTCGCGGAGCAGGCGGTCGCGGACGAGCGCTTCTGCTTCCCGATCCCGGACGGCTACCCGGACCTCCAGGCGGCGCCGCTCCTGTGCGCGGGGCTGATCGGCTTCCGCGCGCTCACCTTCACGGGCGACGCGGAGCGCGTCGGCCTCTACGGCTTCGGCGCCGCCGCGCACATCGTCGCGCAGGTCGCGCGGTGGCAGGGCCGGCGCGTCTTCGCGTTCACGCGCCCGGGCGACGAGGAGGCGCAGCGGTTCGCG
>DATHTC010000539.1:0-10656 GCA_035463735.1 Gaiellaceae bacterium
ACGCGCCCGGAAGCCTCGCGCCGACGCCGCTCGCTGTCTTCAACGACTACTCCACTCCGGCGCGCGCCCACGCGTCGGCGCGGGCGGTCGTCCACTACGTCGTGCTCGGCGTCGACGCGCCCCCGCTCAACGACGACGACGGCGACGGGGTGCCGGACTACGTCGAGCACGTCGGCGCGGCCGCGGACGCGGCGATCGCGTACTTCGAGCAGCGCGGCTTCCGGCCGATCCGCCCGGACCGGGGCGGCCCGGACCCCCGTCCCGACCTCTACGTGTCGCGCTTCTCGCCGGGGATGCTGGGGGCGGCGTTTCCGCCCTCGGAGGCGGAGGGCGGCGCCTTCGCCGCCGTCTCCAACGGCCTCGACCCGAGCGGAGGCGTGAGCTTCGCCAGCGTCTACGGCACGGTGGCGCACGAGGTCTTCCACCTCGTCCAGTTCGCCTACTTCGGCACGGGGGACGCGCCCGCGATCCCGACGTGGATCCTGGAAGGGAGCGCCGCAGCCCTCGAGAGCCGCGTCTTCCCCGAGCTCGTGGACGGGGTCTCCCGCATCCAGCTCCGGCGCTGGCTCGCGGCGCCGCACCGGAGCCTGACGACGCAGAGCTACGGCGCCCAGCTCCTCTGGCGGCGCCTCGACGCGCGGCACCCGCGCCTGCTGCCGGCGCTCCTGGCGCGGCTCGCGGCGAGGCCGGTCGCGGGCGAGGGTGCCGCGGCGCTCGTCGAGACGTACCGGCGCGCGACGGGGCACGCACTCGGTGGCGCGTTCCACGAGCTCGCGGTCGACGTCACCGTCGACCACGCGGACGAGCTGACGGCGCTCGGGACCGTCCGCCGCGGCACGCGCGCCTCGGCCGCGGTGCCGCCGCTCGCGATCCACCTCCGCCGGCTCTCCCTCCCGCGCAGCGGCCCGTTCGAGCTCAGCGTCGAGCTCGCGCGGCCGTCCGTGGCCCTCGCGGCGTCCGTCGTCCTGCAGCTCGAGAGCGTGTACGCCCTCGAGCCGCCGCGCGTCGTGCGGATCGCCCCGCGCGTGTCGAGGGGAGGGAGGACACTGACGCTCACGATCCCGCCGCGCGTCCGCCGGAGCGGCCGGCTGCTGGCCCCGTTCCTCGTGCTCTCGAACGGCGGCGCAGAGGCCGTCGGCGCGTATCGGGTCAGCGCCCGCTGAGCAGCTCGCGCGCCCGCCGCGCTGCGACCACGTATCCCAGCCGCTCGGCGATCGCCTCGGCGCTGCGGAGCAGAGACTCGGCCTCGGCGGCGCGGCCGGCGTCCCGGAGCGCCTGTGCCGCCTCGAGCTCCGCGTCGGCCTGCATGCCGGTCGCCGGGATGCGCGCCATCAGCCCGCTGGCCTCGCGTATCAGCCGCACCGCCTCCTCGCCGCGGCCCCGTCGCGCCTCGGCGCGGGCGAGCGCGACGCGCCACCACACGTCGACCCAGAATCCGCGCGGCGTCGTCTCGGCGGCGACCCGGGCCAGCTTCTCGGCCTCGTCGTCACGTCCCACGTGCGCGAGGGCGAGCGCGAGGCGCCAGGCCGCGTTCGCGGTCGAGTGCTTGTCTCCGACCTCCGCGAGGCGGTCGAGGCCCTCGCGCAGGATCCCGATCGCCGCCTCGTCGTCCCCCGCCATCAGCTCGACCTCTGCGATCGCGATCGAGTGCGCGGCGGCCGCCTGTCGCAGGCCGAGGTCGACGAGGATCATCCGGTCTTCCTCGACGAGCGCCCGCGCCTCGTCGAAGGCACCCTCCATCGCCCGCAGCAGGCCCAGCGCGCCGAGCGCCGACGCCCGTGCGTACCGGTTCGGCGCCGTGTCGACGATCTCACGCACGTACCGGATCGCCTCCCCGACGGGGACCGTTCCGCGCGGGAGCGCGATGCAGATCCAGCTCAGGATCGCCGCCTCGAGGAAGCGCGACCCCGCGCGCCGCGCCTCGTCGAGCGCGAGCCGGAGGTGTCGCTCGGGCTCGGGTCCCCGACCCCGGTCGAGGACGTGGAACCGGAGCAGCTCTGCCAGGGCGAGCCCCTCGTGGTCGCCGGCGTCGCGCAGCAAGGGGACGATCCTCTCGAGGTCGTCGAAGACCTGCTCGAGCGGCGGCGGGTCGTCGCTCCACAGCTCGTTCAGGTCGATCGCGAGTGTGTTCCGGGCGAGGTCGTGCTCGTCTCCGCGCCGCTCGGCCGACGCGCGCGCCTCGGCCAGCACCGCGCGCGCCGCAGGCCGGTCGCCGATGGAGTGCAGCGCCTCCGCCAGTTGCGGCGCCAGCGCGTCGCGCTCGTGCGTGTCCCCCGAGAGGGCGACGGCACGCTCCAGCAGCGACGCGGCCGCGGACATGTCGTTCCGCTCGAACGCGCGCATGCCGGCCGCGCCCAGCCGCCGGGCGGCCTCTGCGCCCATCACGGCGAGCGCCGTGCCCGTCTCGCCGACGTCCCGCCGACTGCGAACCGCCTGCTCGAGGTGGTAGCCGACGACTTCGTCGGCCTCGTCGCCGTGCGCCTCCGCACGCCGGGCAAGCCGCTCGTGGAGCTCCGCCCGGCGGCGCTTCGGGATCGACTCGTACGCCTCGTCGCGGATCAACGCGTGGGCGAACGCCCACGTCTCTCCCAGCGCGCCGGGGTCGATCGGACGGAGCAGCTCCCGCTCCGCGAGCGCCCGCAGCGACGGGGTCACCTCGCGCCCGACGAGGTCGGACACGGCCGCGTCGGCGAACGCCGTCCCGCAGACCGCGGCCGCCTGCGCCACCGCGCGGTCGGCTTCACCGAGCCGGTCGAGCCGCGCGGCGAGGAGCGCGTGGATCGAGTCGGGCACGGTGCTCTCGCCCTCGAGCGCCGTCGCCACGAGCTGCTCCAGGAACAGCGGATTGCCCTCGGCGACGGCCAGGATCCGGTCCCGCTCGCCGTGACGAAGGGGCGCGTCCGACTCGAGCCCGGCGAGCAGCGCCTCCGAGGCGTCGTCCGAGAGCGCGTCGAGCAGCACGGTCGTGCTGCTGAGCCGGCCGCCGCCCCAGCCCGGCCGCACGTCGAGGAGGTCGGGCCGAGCGAGGCAGAGGAGGAGGACCGGCACCCGCGTGAGCAGGACGACCGACTCGAGCAGGTCGAGGAACACGGGAGCGGCCCAGTGGATGTCGTCGACGACGAGCAGCAGGGGCTGGGCGCGCGCGACCGCCTCGAGCAGCCGCCGCACGGCCCAGGCGATCTCCTCGACGGGCGCCGTCTCGCCGCCGTCGCCGACTGCGGCGAGGATCCCGCGGACGACTGCCTCGGCCTCCGGCTCGTCGGTCAGGGCGGTCGCGAGGCCCGCGCGGACGTCGCCGGGCGCGAGCGTGGCGACGAGCTCCCGTAGCGGCGCGTACGTCGTGTCCTGGCCGTACGCAGGGCAGTGGGCGACAACAGCCCGCGCGTCTGGCAGCCGGAAGGCGCACTCGGCGGCGATCCGGCTCTTGCCGATGCCCGGAGCGCCGAAGACGGTGACGAGCCCCGGCCGCCGGTCCGCGATCGCCCGGTCGAGCGGGCGCAGGATCTCCGCGAGCTCGTCGTTGCGGCCGACGAAGGGCGTCTCGAGCCGCCGGGAGAGTGGCGGGGCGGCGGGATCGACCGAGCGGAGCAGGTGGCTGCCGTCCCGGCTCTCGGCGGCGACGGCGTGGCGGACGAGCCGCCACGTGCGCTCCGTCGCGCGGATCTCTCCGCCGGCGGCGTCGGCGCGGAGGCGCTCCGCCTGCTCGAGCGGCGTGCCGGAGACGAGCTGCCGGCCGGCCGCGGGATCGCCGGTGACGACCTCGCCCGTGGCCAGGGCCGCGCGCGACGCGAGCTTCGCCTCGACGAGCGCGAAGGACGCGCGGACGGCGCGGAGCGCGTCGTCGTCGTGGACGGACGGGACGCCGAAGATCCCGAGCAGCCGGCCCTCGGCGGCGCGCTCCGCGGTGCCCCCGTGCTCCTCCACCGCCCGTGCGGCCTCCGACCACCGCGCTGCGAGGAGCTCGCGCCGCGCCTCCGGGTCGGCCGGCGCGTCGGCGGGCAGGACGTCGGCGAGCAGCACCGTCACGCGCTTCCGCTCCTCGGGCACGGGCGGGGCCGCCGGGAGCGGGGCCGCGTCTGCCGGGGAAGCCGCCGCGGGATCGTGCCGGAGGATCGCCCGGTGGACGGCCTGCAGATCCGGCCCCGGCTCGGCTCCGAGCTCCTCGACAAGCACGCGGCGGGCGATCGCGTACGCGTGGAGCGCATCCGCCTGCCGGCCGGCCCGGTAGAGCGCGAGGATCAGCTGCCCGCGCAGTCGCTCGCGGTACGGGTGCTCCGCGACGAGGGTCTCGAGCTCGGGCACGAGCTCGGCGTGCCTGCCCGAGGCGAGGTCGGCGTCGATCCGGTCCTCCAGGGCCGCAAGGCGAAGCTCGTCCAGGTGCGCGGCCGCACCCCCCGCGGGCTCGTCGGCGAGGTCGGCCAGAGGACTGCCGTGCCAGAGCGCGAGCGCCTCGCGGAGTAGCGCGCCGCGCGTCGGCGGGTCGCCGGCCTGCGCCTCCGCGACGAGCCGCCGGAAGCGGTGGAGGTCGAGCTCGTCCGGGGCGACCCGCAGCCGGTAGCCCGGCGGGATCGTCTCGATTCGGTCTCCGAGCACGCGCCGCAGCCGTGACACGTGGTTCTGGAGCGAGGCCTGCGCGGCAGACGGCGGCGAGTCCCCCCAGAGCCCGTCGACGAGGCGGCCGACGGCGACTGTCCGGTTCGCCTCGAGCAGGAGCAGCGCGAGCACGGCCCGCCGCTTCGGGCCGCCCAGCGACAGCACGCGGTCGCCGTCGCGCACCTAGAGCGGGCCGAGGATCCGGAACTCCAAGTCGCCCGCCTCCTCCGTCGCGCGGGGCGGCGTCAGCCGACCAGCGGGATCTCGGCCCAGACGCGCGTACCCGCGGCGGGCGCGCTCTCGACGACGAGACGGCCGTCGAGCGCCTCCACGCGGTCGGCGAGCCCGCGGAGGCCGGAGCCGCGCGCCGGGTCGGCGCCGCCGACGCCGTCGTCGACGACCTCCACGCGCGCGACGCCGTTGCGCCGCGTCACGCGCACGTCGACAGCGGACGCGTCCGCGTGCTTCGCGACGTTCGTCAGGGACTCCGCGACGAGGTAGTACGCCGCGGCCTCGACCGGGGGCGGCAGCCGCTCGTGGAGCTCGTCGGTGATCGCCACGCGCAGCGGCGTGCGACGCGCGAGCGCCTCCAGCGCAGGCCCGAGCCCGCGCTCGGTGAGGATCGCGGGATGGATCCCGCGGGCGAGCTCGCGCAGGTCCTCGATCGCGTGCGCGAGCTCCTCGGAGGCGGAGACGAGCAGGGTCCGGGCCTCCTCGGGGGCTTCCGACAGTCGCGCCAGCGCAAGCCGGAGGGAGATCGAGAGCGCCACCAGCCGCTGCTGGGCGCCGTCGTGCAGATTCCGTTCGAGCACCTCGCGCGCTTCGTCCGCGGCGCGCACGATCCGCGCGCGCGACGCCCGCATCTCCGCCTGCGCCTGCGCGTTCGCGACGGCTTGGCCGGCGAGGTCGGCGAAGCTCCGGAGCCGGATCTCCGCTCCCGGCGCGAAGGGGCGGCCGGGCTGCCGGAGCGCCGCGAGCGCGCCCCAGAGGTTGCCGTTGACGATCACGGGGGCCGCGATCGCCGACCGCCTGCCGAGCTCGATCGATGCCTCACCCGTTCGTGTCGAGTGCCCCGTCTCGAGCACGCGGAGCGTCGCGCCGCCGGGCTCGGGGTGGTACAGCGAGCCGGGCGAGGCGACGGGCTCGTCCCCGTCGCTCCAGCCGCCGACGACGACGACCTCGTCCAGGACGCCCTGCCACCGGACGACCGTCGCGGCCGACGCGTCGAACAGCTCGCCCACCTCCCGCGTCACGGCCTGGATCACCTCGGCCTTCGGCCGGCCGCCCGCGACGAGGGTTGCGACGCGCCGCAGCGCAGCCTGCTCCGCCGCGAGGGTCGCGAGCTCCCGGCGCGCCTCCGTGTTGACGATCGCCTGTGCGACGAGCGCGGCGAAGTCGCCGAGCCGCTCCTCTGCCCCGGGCGGGAACGGATCGTCCGGCGTCGTCCGCGAGACCGTGATCACGCCCCAGAGCCGGCCGTCGACGATCACCGGCGCCCCGATCGACGCCTGTAGCCCGAGCTCGATCCAGCGCGTCCGCGCGAACTCGGTGCGGAGGTCCTCGAAGGAGTCGACGCGCGCAGGTGCCCCCGACTCGACCACGCGCGCCGTGATCGTGTCGCCGCCGTAGGTGTAGACGTTGCCGGTCGTACGGGTCTCGTCCCCGTCGGCGCTCCAGTCGCCGATGACGTGGATCGCGTCACCCGACCAGCGCATCGTGTTCGCACGGTGGCCGCCGAAGAGGCGGGCGACCTCGGACGTCACCGCGGAGACGAGCTCGTCCGCGCCTGCTCCCGCGGCGACCAGGGTCGCCACCCGCCGCAGGGCGCTCTGCTCCTCGAGGACCCGTCGGAGCTCGTCGTCCTTCTCGACCTGCATGGACGGAGCGTACGCTGACGCGGCGCGTCCTCCTAGCCCGCGTGCGGGTGCGGTTCGCCCTCGAGCAGCCGCCGGAGCGTGTCGGCGCCACCGGCCTCGAGCGCCTCCTCTGCCGCACGCCGGCCCTCCGCGACGGCGAGCTCGAGCCGTCCGAATTCCCGCAGCCCGACGCTCTGGACGTCGGGGGTGATCGTGAGCGCCGCGAGGTGTCGGTTCCGCTCCGATCGCTCCACGCTCCCGAGCACGGTCGCGCGTGAGAGCGTCTCCATGATCGACGGAAGCGGCGGCGCCTGCGACCCCGCAGCCCTCGATTCCATCCGCCTGATCACGTCGATCGCGACGACCGGCCCCTCGCCGCGGTCCATGAGGTCGACGGGGAGGTTGTTGAGCACGCCGCCGTCGACGAGCAGCTGCGGCCCGAGCGCCACGGGCGGTGCGAGCCCCGGGATGGACATGCTCGCGCCGACGGCCTCGTACACGAGCCCGCGCCGGTGGACGACCAGCGAGCTCCCCAGCAGGTCGGCGCTGACGGTGAAGAGCGGCCGCTCGAGCTCCTCCACCCTCGTCTCGCCGAAGACGCGCTGCAGCATCGCGGCCGCCCGCCGCGCGCGGATGAGCGAGACGCGCGGGATCGTGTAGTCGCTGAAGGGCGCCCTGCGGACGAGCTCGGCCTCGCAGACCTCCACGATCCGCTCGGTCGGCCAGCCGAGGGCGGCCATCGCGCCGATGAAGGAGCCGATGCTGCACCCGCCGACGCGGTCGACCGCGAAGCCTGCGGCGCGGAGCGCGTCGAGGGCGCCGATGTGGGCGAAGCCGCGCGCGCCGCCGCCGGACAAGACGAGCCCGAGCGACCGGCCGGTAAGCCTGCGCGCCACGCGGGCGACCGCGCCGGCGTCCCCGGCCGGGGCGACGTGGTGGGCGGGCGGTTCCAGCGCCTCGAGCCACGGCGTGATGCGCGCAGCCGGCACGCCGCCCACGAAGGCCACCTCGGCGCCGTGGAGGCCTGTCGTGTCGGCCGGCGGCGATCCGTCGGTGACCACGAGCGTGCGGTCCGACTGCCGCAGCGCGAACGCACGCCAGGGAGCGGGGGCGTCCGTGCGGACGACGAGCAGCACGTGCAGGCAGCGCTCCTCGGCCGCCGCGACGTCGCGCGGCTCCGCTCGCTCGAGCGTCTCGGTCGCGCCGTGGCGCGCGAACGCGTCGGCGAGGCCGAGGATGAACGCGTCGACGGCAGCGCCCACCGTGGCGGCGACCACGGTGTAGACCGCGGCCGTCGCGGCCGGCGGCAGCAGGCCGCCGCTCCCCTGGAGCTGCCGCGCGAGCTCCCGCGCGAGGGCGGCGGCGAAGGCGGCGTCGCCGTCGACGAGGGCCGAGAAGCGGGCGCCGTCGAGCTCGAGCACGTGCGAGTCGCGCACCGCCTGCACGGACGCCGAGCGCGGCGAGGCCGTCAGCACGCCCAGCTCGCCGAGCAGCGCACCGGGGCCGACGATGCGAACGGTCGCCTCCTGGTCGCGCGTGGCGACCACCACGCGCAGCCGCCCGGAGGCGACGACGAACAGGGCCTCGGGGGCGTCGCCCTCCCTGAACAGCCACGCGCCGGCCGGGATCGTCCGCTCGGCCGCGGACGCCGCGAGCTCGTCGACGGCGCCGGGCGGCGCGGCCGCGAACAGCGGCGCCTCGCGGAGGCGGGCGGCGGCCGCGTGGGCAGTCGTCGCGTCGGCCGTGCCCGGAAGCAGGTTCGAGCCCGTCACCTCGCTCTGCCGGCGAGTCTACGACGGAACGCGCCGCGCGAGAACGTCCGCGAGGCTAGTCCTCGCGCCGGTTCCGGAACCGGACGCGCTCCGGGTACGGGAAGAAGTCGACGACCTCCCCGCGCGCCGTGCGTCGCTGGGCGTCCTGCCAGAACGCCGGCCGGAGCAGGTCGGCGTGGTGCCGCAGGAACGGCTCCCGCACGAGCGGCGAGCGGAGGAGGAACGCCTCCCACTCCTCCGGGAAGACGTCGGTCGGGCCGACGCCGTACCACGGCTCGTCCGCGAGCTCCGCCTCCGGGTTGGGCGCGGGCGGGATCGAGCGGAACACGCAGTCGGTGAGGTACTCGATCTCGTCGTAGTCGTAGAAGACGACGCGGCCGTAGCGGGTGAGCCCGAAGTTGCGGAAGAGCAGGTCCCCCGGGAACACGTTCGCGATCGCCAGCTCCCGGATCGCGTTGCCGTAGTCGTCGACCGCGTCGTGCGCATGCTCCGGGGTCGCCGTCGCGAGGTAGACGTTCAGCGGCGTCATCCGCCGCTCGACGTAGCAGTGCCTGACGACGAGGTGCTCGCCGTCGAGCTCGACCGACGACGGTGCGAGGTCGAGCAGCTGCTCCACGAGCTCCGGCGCGAAGCGCTCGCGCGGCAGCGCGAGGTTCACGAACTCGAGCGCGTCCACCATCCGCCCGACGCGGTCGACCTCCTTCACGAGCTGGAACTTCCGCATCACGGTCTCGCGATCGGTCCGCTTCGTCGGGCCGAAGCGGTCCTTGATCACCTTGAACACGTACGGGTACGAGGGGAGGTTGAAGACGTGCATCACCTGCCCGCGGGTCCCGGGCGCCTCGACGAACAGGTCCTGCGAGTGGTGGAGGTGGTGGCGCAGGTCTCGGTAGAAGAGCGTCTTGCCCTGCTTCCCGAGCCCGACAGCGGTGTAGAGCTCCGACCGGGGCTTCTCGGGCATGAGCGACTGGAGGAACCCGACGTAGCCCGACGGGACGTCCATGTCGACCATGAAGTACGCCCGCGAGAGCGAGAAGAGGATGTTGATGTCCTCGACCTCGAGCAGGATCGTGTCGAGCTCGAGGCGCCCGTCCCCGCAGTGGAGGACCGGGACGACGAACGGCGTCTCGTCGTCGCCGTTGACGAACTTGCCGACGACGTACGCCGCCTTGTTCCGGTAGAAGGCCGAGCTCAGCACCTGGAGCTGGAGGTTCGGCGCCGGCGCGGGCCAGACGCCGCCCGCGTGCTCCTTGAGCGCGCGCACCACCCACTCCACGTCGCGGTCGAGGTCGGCGAACGGGAGGCTCCAGCGGAAGTCGGCGAAGATGCGCCGCAGCGACTCGCGCAGCCCACCCTCGGTCGGGTAGTAGCTGCGGTAGTTCGGCGGGTCCGAGGGGATGTACTCGGTCGAGACGGCCGCTCGGAGGAACAGCAGGTCGTTCGTCAGGTACGTGCGGCCGAGCACGCGGGTCGAGACGGAGTTGAAGAACGTCTCCGCGAGCTCGGGGCGCTTGTGGTCGACGAGCAGCCCGATGTAGAGGAGCTTCGCCCGCTGCCACGTCGCCTCGTCGAGCGCGCCGGCGTCGAGCTCCCGGCCGAGCCGCTCGACCGCCTCCGCGACGCGGTCGTCGTAGTAGCGGATCCGCTCGCGGACCGCGCGCTGGGCCGCCGCCCAGTCCGCCGCCTCGAACCGCTCCTTCGCCGCCGCGCTCGTCGCGCGGAGCAGGGCGTAGTGGCGGTCGAAGCCCTCGATCAGCGCGACCGCGATCCGCTGGGCGATGTCCGTGGCTGCCGTGGGCGCTTCCGTCATGCCCGGCTGACGCTAGCGTTCGGCCAGGCGAACGACCAGCGAGAGCGAGGAGCCGCATGAGCACCGTGTCACCGATCGTCGTCCCCGAGGGCGGCACGCGCGTCGTCCCGGGGGAGCCGACGCCGGACGAGCCGATCATCCCCTTCATCGAGGGCGACGGGATCGGCGTCGACATCACGCCCGTGATGCGGGCGGTCGTCGACGCGGCCGTCGAGAAGGCGTACGGCGGGCAGCGCCGCATCCACTGGATGGAGATCTACGCCGGCGAGAAGTCCACGCGGCTCTACGGCCCCGACGTCTGGCTCCCGCAGGAGACGCTCGACGCGGTGCGCGAGTACTCGGTCTCGATCAAGGGCCCGATGACCACTCCGGTCGGCGGCGGCATCCGCTCCCTTAACGTCGCGCTGCGCCAGGAACTCGATCTCTACGTCTGCCTGCGGCCGGTGCGCTATTTCCGCGGTACGCCCTCGCCGCTCAAAGCGCCCGAGAAGGTCGACATGGTGATCTTTCGGGAGAACACCGAGGACATCTACGCCGGCATCGAGTACAAGGCGCAGTCCGAGCAGGCGCGGAAGCTCATCACGTTCCTGCAGCAGGAACTGGGCGTGAAGGCGATCCGATTCCC
>DATHTC010000540.1:0-8471 GCA_035463735.1 Gaiellaceae bacterium
CACCAGGCCGCGCCCGCCGCCTCGAGGCCTGCAGGCGTCGCCGCTGCCACGCGACGTCGTCGGCGCGCGCGCGTCCGCCGAGCGCGACGTCGTACGGCCGGTCTCCGGCGAGCGACCGTAGTCGGCGCACCCGGGCGAGAGGTCGTGCCGGGGGATCGCACGCGCGCCGCCGGGTGTCTAGGCTCCTCCGACGAGGAGGCCGGACGGCGCGACCCACTTTGGGAGAGGGGAGCCACGCACGTCCGACCCGCCAGGGCCTACGGAGGTCGGCCGCGCGCGGATTCATCCTCGCCGCGGCTACGACCGACGGGAGCCCGGCTCAGGCCCGCACAGCGCCCGGCCTCGTCAGCGCCCAGATCACCCACACGTCGAGCGCGATCACGAGGATCGCCCAGAACGGGTAGTACGGGATGAGGAAGAAGTTCACGACCGCGCTCAGCATCGCGAGCGTCAGCGCGACCACCGCAGCCCAGGCGCGGCCGGCGAAGAGCCCGAAGCCCGCGGCGAGCATGACGATGCCGAGCAGCAGGTGAATCCAGCCCCAGGCCGACGGGTCGAGGTCGAAGACGTAGTTCTCGGTGACGACGTAGAAGTCGTCGTCGAAGATCGCGGTGAGCCCCGCGATCACCTGGAAGGACCCGAGCACGATCATCAACGCAGCCGCGAAGCTGATGCCGCCGATCGCCCACGCCGACAGACCGTTGCCGTCGTCGTCGTAGGTCGGCGGCTGCGAGGGCTGTGTCATCGAGACGCTCCTTTCGCTGGACCTGGCCTCCCGCCGCCGGCACGGCTGCCGACGGAGGCAACAGAGCGGCCCGATCCGATCACCCCGGGGCGAGGGTGTCAAGGCACCGACGCCGGAGTCGCCGGTTACGCCACGTCGCGCCGGCGGACCAGCCATCCGGCCGCGAACAGGAACGCGACCGTGTAGGCGGCGAGGACGACAACCGCCTGCCACCCGTCGACGAACGGGCCCGAGAAGGAGCCCGGCCCGTTGTCCGCGGCGTCCTCGGAGGACGCGCCCAGCACCACCGCGAGCGAGTACGCATTCGCCCGCACGAACAGCTCGACGAGCCGGTCGAGCACGCTCACCTGGCTCGCGAGCGCGCTGAGCAGCCCCTCGATCACGAGCGCATAGAGGATCCCGATGCCGACCGCCAGTCCCGTGCCGCGCGAGACGACGCCGAGCAGGACGCCGAGCGCCGCCCACACGGCCAGGACGAGCCAGGCGGCGGCGAGAGCGCGGACGAGGAGCCAGGCCGACGGCCAGGCGATGTCGGCTCCCTCGCGGAACGCGACGCCCGCGCTCGCGAGCGCCCCGGCGGCGAAGACGGCGAGCACGAACGGAACGAGCGCGACCGCGAGCCCGATGAGCTTCGCCGCGAACACCCGCAGCCGGCCCGGACGCTGTGTCAGGAGCGTCTTCACCGTGCCCCACGTGTACTCGCTGCCGAAGGAGAGCACGCCGAGCACGAGCGCGAGCACGCCCCCGAAGAACGGGAACCCGCCCATCAGAGCGCCGACGAGCTGCTGCGGCAGGAGCTCCGCGGGAGGCCGCTCGCCCGGCCCGTCGAGGTAGGTCGCGTAGGGGACGGCATACGCGAACACGATCGCGAGGACGACCCAGATCGCCAACAGGATCCACGTGCTCGCGCGCCTGCGCAGGACGAGGAGCTCCGCGCGGACGCTGCCCGTCATGCTTCCTCCTCCCCGGTCAGCTCGAGGAAGACCTGTTCGAGCGAGGGCCGTTCGGGGTGCAGCTCGGCGACCGCGATCCCGGCGGCGACGAGGGCGCGGTTCACGGCCGGCGCCGCGGCCGGGTCGACGGCGAGCCGAAGCCCGCCGTCGGCACGGACGACCTCCTCGACACCCCGGAGGGCGCCGAGCACGCGCTCGGCCTTGGCCAGCGGCTCGGCCTTCACCCACAGGCTCGCACGGCCGCGGAGGTCGTCCACCGTGCCCTCGCCCACGAGCACGCCGCTGCTGATCACGCCGACGCGGTCGCACACCTGCTCGACCTCCGTCATCAGGTGGCTGGAGAGGAGCACCGTCCGTCCGCCCCGACCGAGTGCGCGGATGAAGTCGCGCATCTCCGCCATCCCCGCCGGGTCCATTCCGTTCGTCGGCTCGTCCAGGATCAGCAGCTCGGGGTCCTTGACGAGCGCGGCTGCGATCCCCAGCCGCTGCTTCATCCCCAGCGAGTACGCGCCGAACCGGTCGTCGCCCCGGGCGGCGAGGCCGACCTGGTCCAGGACCGGCCCGATCCGCGACTCGGGTGCGGCCGCGTGCCGGGCGAGCACGCGCAGGTTCTCGCGGCCCGAGAGGAAGGGGTAGAAGGTCGGCCCCTCGATCAGCGCGCCGACGCGGCCGAGGCCGCCGGGCGACCCCGGCCGTGCGCCGAGCACGAGCGCGCTGCCGGAGGTGGGGCGCACGAGCCCGAGGAGCATCCGGAGCGTCGTCGTCTTGCCGGCGCCGTTCGGGCCGAGGAAGCCGTAGACCTCCCCGCGGCGCACCCGCAGCGCCAGCCGGTCGACGGCCACGATCCGTTCGCCGTAGCGCTTGCTGAGCTCGCGCGTCTCGATCACGAACCCCTCCTGCACCGCTACGACTCCCGCGGATCGCGCCGGCGCTCGGCCGCGCGCTCCCGGAGCGGCCACCACGGGGCACCCCAGTCGTCGCCGCCGGCCATGAGGGGGAGTGCTGCAAGGGCGTTCACGGTCTCGGCTCCTTCGGTCGCGTCTGTCCGGTCGTGCGGCAACGGTAGGCCCGCACGTCCGGCTCCGAAACGCTCCCGGGGCGGAACCTCGCGTCCCCCCTGGGTGGGACGGGAGATCCTCCTCCGGGGAGACTCGGCACCCCTGGGCGGCCGCTACGCTCGCGGACGAGATGGCGTCCCGACCGGCGTCTGCACAGCTCAGGGCGCCCGCGCCCGGCCGTCGGGGGCTCCTGCTCGACGCCGCGCTCGCCGCGGTCGTCTTCGCCCTGTCGCTCGCGCTGCTCGTCGGACGCGACGACGCCGGCGCCGACGCGCGCAGCCTCGACCCGCTCGGGGTCGCCCTCGCCGCGGTCGCGTCGCTTCCTCTGGCCGCGCGCTCGCGCGCGCCGCTCGGCGTCTTCGTGCTGACCGCGGCCGCGAGCGCCGCGCTCAACGCCCTCGGCTACCCGCAGGGCCCGCCGCTCGGACCGACCGTCGCCCTCTTCTTCCTCGCGGCGAGCCCCGAGCGGACGCGCGGGCCCCGCTGGCTGACGCCCCTCGCCGTGATCGGCCTCTTCGCCGTCCACGCCGCCGCGGCGGGAGTGGGTGAAGACGAGCTGCCGACCGTGCCGATCCTGTTCGGCACCGTCGTCTGGGGCGGCGCATGGGTGATCGGCGACCGCGTCCGCCAGCGGCGCCGCCGGATCGCCGAGCTCGAGGAGCGGGCTCGGCGGGCGGAGCGCGCCGCCGAGCGCGAGCGGCGCCTCGCCGCCGCGGAGGAGCGAACGCGGATCGCGCGCGACCTCCACGATTCCGCCGGGCACGCGATCAACGTCATCCTCGTCCAGGCCGGTGCGGCGCGGCTGCTCAGGGAACAGGACCCGGAGCGCTCCCGCACGGCACTCGAGACGATCGAGGAGGTCGCACGCGAGACGCTCGGGGAGATCGACCAGCTCGTGCGAGCGCTGCGCGAGGACGATCGCCCGGCCGAGCAGGGGACGGTGGAGCCGGCTCCCGGGCTCGCCGCCGTCGAGGCGCTCGCCGAGCGCCACCGGGCCGCGGGCCTCGACGTCGCCGTCCGCGCACGCGGGTCGCGGCGACCGTTGCCGCCCGCGCTCGACCGGGCGGCGTTCCGCATCCTCCAGGAGGCGCTGACCAACGCCGCACGGCACGGCGAGGGAAGCGCCGACGTCGAGATCGGCTACGGCCCGGGCGCGCTCCAGCTCACGGTGAGCAACCGCGTTCCGCCGGGTCGGTCGCAGGCGGCCGGCGGCCACGGGATCGTCGGGATGCGCGAGCGGGCGGCGCTGCTCGGCGGCAGCCTCGAGACGGAGACGGGCGACGGGGGGTTCCGCGTCCGCGCGCGCCTTCCGTACGGCGGCGAGGGAGCATGAGCGCCCGGCCGGTCCGCGTCCTGCTGGCCGACGACGACGACCTCATGCGCGCCGGGCTCAGGGCGGTGCTCTCGACGGACGAGGGGATCGAGGTCGTCGGCGAGGCGGGCGACGGGCGGGCCGCGGTGAGCGAGGCGCTCGTCCGGCGACCCGACGTCGTGCTGATGGACGTGCGCATGCCCGACCTCGACGGGATCTCGGCGACGCGCGAGCTGCTCGCCGTCGTCCCGGCGGCCAAGGTCACGATCCTGACGACCTTCGAGCAGGACGACTACATCTTCGGCGCCCTCAGCGCGGGCGCGTCGGGCTTCCTGCTCACGCGCACGAAGCCGGAGGAGCTCATCGCCGCGATCCACACGATCGCCGACGGCGACTCCCTCCTCTCGCCCTCGGTGACACGGCGCGTGATCGAGCGGATGGCGTCCGAGCCGCTGGCGGACCCGTCGGCCGCCGAGCGCCTGTCCGAGCTGACGCCGCGCGAGCGCGAGGTGCTCGAGCTCGTCGCGCAGGGGCTCTCGAACGGCGAGATCGCGGCGGCGTTCACGATCGAGGAATCGACCGTGAAGACGCACGTGCGGCGCATCCTGATGAAGCTCCGCCTGCGCGACCGCGTCCAGGCGGTGATCTTCGCTTACGAGAGCGGTCTCACCCGGACTGGAGCCGCAGGCTGACGCCGGGTGACCGGACCGACCGGCGGCCGCGCCGGTCGTCCGGGTTCAGGCCTTGCCGTCCCCGCTCAGCGGGAGCCGGACTTCGCCGTCTTCCGTGTGCGCGTCGAGCTCGACTTGCGCGAGGCGGTGGAGCGGCTGCGGCTCCGCTGGCTCCCGTTCGAGCCCGAGCTCGACGAGCGCTCCGTCGTCTGACGGACCCGCGCGACGAGATCCTCCGGCAGCTCGGACGCCTTCGTCTTCGCCTCGTCCACGACGCCCTTCGCCTGGCGCGAGAACGCGTCGCTCTTCACGAGGGCGTACAGCGCCGCCCCGGACGCCGGCAGGAGCAGCCACCGGCTCGCCCCGCCTCCGCGCCGATGCTTGCCCTCAGCCGCGTCGGCCACATCGGACAGCCGCTCGGCGTAGTCGATCACCCGGGACGAGAACCTGTGGATCCCTGACATCTCCGTACCTCCGCTCTCGGCCCCGCACCCGTCGCCGGGCCTGTTCGCTCTGACACACAACGGCGGAGCGGCCTCGACGGTTACGTCCCCGCGCCTCGCGGCGTCCGCCCCTCTCCGGCGCCGGCGTGAAGGACGCGAACGCCGACGCGGGCGGCGCGGCCCCTGAGCTCGAGCTGTCGCCGCTCGAGCGGGCCGAGGTCGAGAGCGGACGCCGCGTACGCCTCGTCGCTCACGAGGACCTCGTGCGGCCCTGCGGCGGCCGCGAGCCGCGCGGTGACGTTGACGGCGTCGCCCAGCGCCGTGAAGTCCGCGACGGTCTCCCGCGACCCGACCGCGCCCACCCAGGCGGTGCCCGTGTGGACACCCGCCCCGACCGCGACGGTCCGTTCGCCCTCGCCGGCGTGCGCGGTCGCGCGCAGCAGGTCGCGGGCGGCGAGGACCGCGCGACGGGCGTGGTCGGGGGCGATCGCCGGCAGGTAGAGGCCGATCACCTCGTCGCCGACGAGCTTGTCGACGATGGCGTCGCTGTCGACGAGCACCCGGTTCGCCTCGCGGTAGAACCGGTTCATCAGCCGCGTGAACTCCGCGGCCGGGAGCGCCTCCGCGATCGTCGTCGACCCGCGAACGTCCGCGAACAGCAGCGAGACCTCGATCTCGGCCCCGCCGGGATGCTCCTCGACGAACTTCTCGCAGATGTTGCAGAAGTTCGGGTTCTTCCGCGCGCGCTCGATCCCGGCCAGCAGCCGGACGACGCGGGCGCCGGCCCCGCCGAGCGGAACCTGGCACGTCTTGCAGCGCGGCCGCCCAGGGATCCGCCGGTAGCGGCGACGGCCGGTCGTGAAGTACGGGTCCTCTCCGGTCAGCAGCGCGCGCCACAGCTCGTCGTTCGAGCCGGTGCCGGCGTCCGTCGCCACCCGCCGAGGATCCCACCGCAGGCACCGTCCGGCAACGCGTCCGCGGGGCGCGGCTCGTCGCCCCGAACGAACGTGGATCGCGGGGACGAGCCGAGGGCGCGACGCGCTAGGCGATGACGGCGGCGACGCGCTGGATCACGGCCAGGACCGCGCCACTGAGCGCGAGCAGGGCGAGCATGATCCCCGCCGTGATCACGGCGAGGATGACCGCGTACTCGGCCATCGTCTGGCCCTGCTCCCGGTTGAGTCCTGATTCGCGCAACGTTGCCTCCTTCGGGGGGACGGTTCACCCGGCTGGGCCGCTGCGGCTCCGCACATCGTGGCGTCCGTCACGCGCGGCCGCCACCCCTCTGTTGGGGGATTCTGGCGCCGCGATCCCCGCACGCGCGCCGCCCATTTGTGCTCTCACGCACAAGGGCGTAAGCTGGTGCAGACGGATCCCGGGGTCGGGAGGAGCGAGCGTAGGTGACGACGGTGGCGCCGGCATACCGGGCGGAGCCGGACGCCGTGCGTGCTCCCGGTGTCACGATCCGGGCGGCGATCGCTCTCGCCGGCCTCGCCGCGGCCTCGTACTCCTTCGTCTCCGCGCTGCAGAGCCCCGCCGTGGGCGCCGAGCTCGGCGAGCCGCTCGTGGTCGCGCTGCTCGCGAACTGGATCACCGTCTCGTACGTCCTGTGCGGGCTGCTCGCGTGGGCGCAACGACCCGACAGCCGCTTCGGCCCCCTGATGGTCGCGGCGGGCTTCGCGAACTTCGTCTCGACGCTCTCGTGGACGACGAACGACGCCACGTTCACGCTCGGACAGGCGCTCGACCTGGTCCCGCCCGTGCTGTTCCTGCACGTGTTCCTCGCGTTCCCCACCGGGCGGCTGCGGAGCCGGTTCGAGAGACGCCTGGTGGCGGGCGCGTACGCGGCTGCCGTGGTCGGTCAGGTCGTGCGCATGGCGTTCGGGGGGTTCGGCCCCGACAACCTGCTCGAGCTCTGGCCGAACGAGGAAGCAGGGCTGGTGTCGCTGCGCGTGGCGCTGCTGACGATGAGCGCCGCCTGCCTCGCCGGCGTCGGAGTCCTCGCGTGGCGCCGGCGGCGCAGCGGCCCGCCGCTCCGCCGGTCGCTCACCCTCCTCGTCGACGCGTTCGCGCTCGGGCTCGTGATGATCGCCGCGCTGTTCGTGTCCGCGGCGTTCGACGGGCCGGCGGTGCAGGAGATCCGGTGGGCGACGTTCGCCGCGCTCGGCATCGCCCCCGTCGCGTTCCTCGCGCTGCTCCTGAACGCGCGCCTCGCGCGGACGTCAGTCGGCGACTTCTTCGTGGCGCTGCGCGAGGAGCCGGCGCCCGCCGACCTGCGCGAGGCGCTCGCGCAGGCGCTCCGCGACCCCTCGCTCGAGCTCGCGTACTGGCTGCCGGAGTTCGGCAGCTACGCAGGCCCGGACGGCCGCCCGGTCGAGCTGCCGCGGGACGACCCGCGCCGGGCGACGACGTCCATCGAGCGCGACGGAGCGCGCGTCGCGGTGCTCGTCCACGACCCGTCGCTGCTCGAGGAGCCGGAGCTCCTCGACGCCGTCACGGCTGCCGCGGCGATCGCGCTCGAGAACGCACAGCTGCACGTGGAGCTCCGCGCACGCCTCGAGGAGGTGCGCGCCTCGCGGGCGCGCGTCATCGACGCGGCGCAGAAGGAGCGCCAGCGCCTCGAGCGCAACCTCCACGACGGAGCGCAGCAGCGCCTGGTCGCCCTCGCCCTCAACCTGCGGCTGCTCGAGCAGCGCGTCGACGACGCCGGC
Organism: Gaiellaceae bacterium; assembly: GCA_035463735.1. Taxonomy (GTDB): domain Bacteria; phylum Actinomycetota; class Thermoleophilia; order Gaiellales; family Gaiellaceae; genus DATHTC01. Next base: position 7,894 of record DATHTC010000540.1, read on the forward strand.
ACCCGCGAGCAGCTCGACGACGCCCAGAAGGAGATCGAGCGCTCGCTCGCCGAGCTCCGCGATCTCGCGCACGGCATCCACCCCGCGGTCGTGACGGGCCACGGCCTCGGGGTCGCGCTGGAGCAGGTCACGGCTCGGGCCCCCCTGCCCGTCGGACTGACGGTCGACGTCGGCGGCCGCCTCCCCGAGCCGGTCGAGGTCGCGGCCTACTACGTCGTCACGGAGAGCCTGGCCAACGTCGCCAAGCACGCCAGAGCGGGCAGCGCGACCGTCAGCGTCGGCCGGCGCGACGGCTGGCTCGAGGTCGAGGTCGTCGACGACGGCTGCGGCGGGGCGGACAGCGAGCGCGGCTCCGGGATCCGCGGCCTCGCCGACCGCGTCGAGGCGCTCGGCGGGCGGCTCCGCGTCTGGACGCCGCGCGGCGGCGGCACGCGCGTCCGCGCGGAGATCCCGTGCGCGTAGCGATCGCCGAGGACAGCGTCCTGCTGCGCGACGGCATCGCGCGCCTGCTCCGCGACGCCGGCCATGAGGTCGTCGGGCAGTGCGAGAGCGCCGACGACCTGCTGCTGAAGGTCCGC
>DATHTC010000541.1:0-1963 GCA_035463735.1 Gaiellaceae bacterium
GAGACGTGGGAGCGCGCGCGCGAGTGGCTGCGCGGGAAGCTCGACGGTCTCCCGCTCGACTACGAGCGCGACGAGGCGGGCAACCAGTGGTTCACGCTCCGCGGCGAGTCGTCGGAACGTGCGCTCCTGATCGGCGGCCACATCGACTCCGTTCCGAACGGCGGCTGGCTCGACGGCGCGCTCAACGTGATGGCCGGCGTCGAGGTGCTTCGCCGGATCGCGGAGGAGGGCACCCCGCGGGTGACGGTGCGGCTCGTCTACTGGGCCGACGAGGAGGGGGCGCGCTTCGGGCGCTCGCTGTTCGGCTCGTCGGCCGCTTCCGGGACGATGGCCGACCAGGACGAGCTCCGCCAGCTGCGCGACCGTGACGGGATCGCGCTCCCAGACGCGCTGCGGGAGCACGGCGTCGACCTCGACGGCGCGCTGGCGGCACGGTCGCAGCTCGAGGGCGCTACCGCCTATCTGGAGCTGCACATCGAGCAGGGCCCGGTGCTCGAGTCGATGGAGCTGCCGCTCGGCGCGGTGATCGGCACCTTCGGCGTGGAGCGCTCGCGGATCACGTGGAAGGGTCAGGCCGCGCACGCCGGCTCGACGCCGATGGACCAGCGGCGAGACGCGCTCGCGGGCGCGGCGAAGCTCGCGCTCGAGATCCGAGACATCGCGGCCCGGGCCGGCGGCGGCGCGGTCTGCACCTCCGGCGGCGTCGTCTGCAAGCCGGGCATCGTCACCTCCGTGGTCGAGACGGCAGAGCAGCTGCTCGACCAGCGCCACATGGACGCGGCGACGCTCGCCCGCATGCTCGCGGAGGCGCAGGCGGCCGCCGAGCGGTTCGCGGCCGAGGAGGACGTCGAGGTCGCGTGGGAGCGGCTCTGGAACATCCAGCCGATCCTGTTCCACGAGGAGCTCGTCGCCCTCGCGGACGAGTCGATCCGGGAGGTGGCCGGCGGGCGCTCGCACCGGCTCCCCAGCGGGCCGCTGCACGACGCCGCCGAGGTCGCCCGCGCCGGGGTGCCGACGGTGATGCTCTTCGTCCAGTCGCTGCGCGGGCTGTCGCACACGAAGGTGGAGGACACGAAGCCGGAGCACCTGGAGCTGTCGGTGCAGGCGCTCGACCGGCTCGCCGCGAAGGCGATCGACTGGGTCGCTGCTCGCTGACCTCGTGGCTCCGAGCCACAAGGCCGACGAGCTGCGGCGGCTTCACGGCGGGCCAGCTCCCCTGCTGCTGGCGAACGTGTGGGACGCGGCGAGCGCACGCGCTGTCGCGGCGCACCCGGGGTGTCGCGCGATCGCGACCTCGAGCGCCGCCGCGGCGCGGTCGCTCGGCTGGGAGGACGGGGAGCGCACGCCGCCGGAGCGGATACTCGACGCCGTCGGCCGCATCGCCGCCGCGGTCGACGTGCCGGTGACGGCCGATCTCGAGGCCGGCTACGGCGATCCCGTCGGCACCGCCCGCGCCGCGTGGGAGGCCGGTGCGGTCGGGATGAACCTCGAGGACGGCAACGGCGCGCGAGCGGCGCACGCGGAGCGGGTCGCGGCGGTGAAGGCGGCGGTGCCGGAGCTGGTGCTCAACGCCCGCACGGACGTGTTCCTCCCCGGCGGCTCCGGCGAGCTCGACGACGCGGCGGCGCGCCTGAACGCGTACCTCGACGCCGGCGCCGACTGCGCCTTCGCGATCGGCGTGGTCGACCGCGAGACGATCGCGGAGCTCGTCCGCCGCGTCCGCGGGCCACTCAACGTCCTCGCGACGCGGGCTTCGCCGACCGTCGACGAGCTCGCCGCGCTCGGCGTCCGCCGGATCAGCCTCGGGTCGGGGCTCCACCGAGCCGCCCTGGCGGCAGTCTCGGCCGCGGCCGCGGAGCTCCTCGAGCACGGGACGTACGACTTCCTGCCGACGCATACCGGTTGAGAGTGGACAAGTAACAGACTGTCACTTTCCCGCTTTCGACTCGGGTCGACGCTCCGC
>DATHTC010000542.1:0-1702 GCA_035463735.1 Gaiellaceae bacterium
TCCCGCACGCCGAGCAGGCGCTGCGCGTGACGGAGGCGGCGTACGTCGCCGGAGAGACGGACCTGACGACGCTCCTCGAAACCGTGCGCAACGTCGAGCGCGTCCACCTCGAGCACGTGATGGCGGCGGCCGAGTTCGAGAAGGCCTACGCCGATCTCGAGCGCGCCGTCGGCGCCGACCTGCCGCGCGCGCCGCGCCAGACACCACGGAGGCCGCACCATGGCTAAGCTGCCGATGCTCGTCCTCCTCGTCGGAGCGCTCGCCGCCTGCGACCGCCCGGCGCCGCCGCCGCACGAGCACGCGGCGGCGGACGCGACCGTCCGCCGACCGCTCTACCAGTGCCCGATGCACCCGCAGATCATCCGCCGGGAGCCCGGCCAGTGTCCGATCTGCGGCATGGCGCTCCAGCGCGTCGACGAGCGCGAGGGCGGCGGCTCGGCGGTGCCCGGCCACGCGGCGTTCACGCTCTCGGCCGACCGCCAGCAGCTGATCGGCGTCACGCGCGCACCGGTCGAGCGCCGGGCGCTCGTGCGGGAGATCCGCGCCGCGGCGACGATCGCGAACGACCCCGCGCTCTACGGGGCGCTGGTCGAGCATCGCGAGGCCCTCCGGGCGCGCGGCGCATTCCGCGGGACGTCGCTCTCCGAGACCGTCACGGGCGGCGAGACGCTCGCGCGCGCCTCGGTGCTGAAGCTCCGCCGTCTCGGCATCGGCGAGCGGGAGCTCGCCGCGCTCGCCGGCGTCGACCCGACGACGCTCATCCTCCCCGGACCGCGGGTGTGGCTGTACGCGCAGGTCTTCGAGGAGGACGTGCCGCTCCTCGCCGCCGGCACCCCCGTCACGGTCGACATCCCGTCGCAGCCCGGGCGGACGTACCGCTCGACGGTTTTCGCCGTCGACCCGGTCGTCGTCCCGGAGACGCGGACGGTGCGCGTGCGCGCGCTTCTGGAGACGCCCGACGCGGGCCTCCGTCCGGACACCTACGCCACGGCGACGTTCGAGATCGCGCTCGGCGAGCAGCTCGCGATTCCCCGCGCCGCCGTCCTCGACTCCGGCACGCGGCGCCTCGTCTTCGTGACCGACGGGACGCGGTTCACGCCGCGCGAGGTGCAGCTCGGCCGCGTCGCCGGCGACTGGGTCGAGGTGCGCGACGGCGTCGCCGCCGGCGAGGAGGTCGTGACGTCGGCGAACTTCCTGATCGACTCCGAGTCGCGTCTGAAGGCCGCCGTCGAGGCGTTCGGCGGCGACCCGGGCGCGCACCGCCATCCGTGAGCCGGCGACCATGATCGCGCGCATCATCCGCTGGAGCGCCCACAATCGCGGGCTCGTCCTGCTCGCGACGCTCGCCGCGGTCGCGACGGCGGTGTGGTCGATCCGCCACGTGCCGCTCGACGCCATCCCGGACCTCTCCGACACGCAGGTGATCGTCTTCTCCCGCTGGGATCGGAGCCCGGACCTCGTCGAGGATCAGGTCACGTACCCGATCGTGACGTCGCTCCTCGGGACGCCGCACGTGAAGGCCGTCCGCGCGTTCTCGGACTTCGGCTATTCCTACGTCTACGTCATCTTCGAGGACGGGACCGACCTCTACTGGGCCCGCTCCCGCGTCCTCGAGTACCTGAGCAAGATCCAGCCGCGCCTCCCCGACGGCGTGCAGACGGAGATCGGTCCGGATGCGACGAGCGTCGGCTGGGTCTTCCAG
>DATHTC010000543.1:0-3172 GCA_035463735.1 Gaiellaceae bacterium
GAACTCGTAGTAGACGGAGAACGTGTTCAGCCCGAAGCCGAACACGGGGTGCGTCGCGAGCACGTCCGGGACGAACTCGTAGACCGCGAGGTGCACCGACGTCGCGCGGTCGCCCGTCTGCGTCCGCGACCGGAGCACGACCTCGAAGAACGAGAGGTTGCGGTAGACGACGTACGCGAGCAGCGAGGCGACGAGGGCGAGCGGGACGAGCAGGGCCCTTGACACGAGCAGCCGCCGGTAGGGGACGGCGAGGACGAGGAAGCCCACCCCGAGCCCGAGCAGCCCGCTGCGCGACAGCGTGGAGAGCTCGACGACGAGCAGGAACCCGAGCAGGAGCGCGAGCGGCACCTTCAGCCGGTTCCCCCGCTCGAGCCGGAGGTAGAGCGGCGTGAGCACGAGCAGCGGCAGGATCAGCGCGATTCCGAGGTGGTTCGGGTCGCCCGTGAGCGCGTTCGTCCGGTAGACCTTCTGCCCCTCGACCGCGCCGTAGACGTTGATCGCGCTGGCGCCGCGCGTCAGCGGCCGCAGCACGAGGTCGTCGAGGTTGATCCCGACGCGCGCGACCGCGAGCTGCACCACGCCGTAGGCCGCGTTCGCCGCGACGCCGAGCATGAACGCGGCGAGCGCGCGCCAGTACGACCGCTCGGAGCGGCGCGCGAGGTAGGCGACGCCCGCGACGACGAACAGGAAGTGGAGGACGAACTTCACCATCCCCTTCCCCCACTGCGTCAGCTCCTGCTGCGTGTCGAGGTTGAACCAGCCGGCGAGGTAGACGAGCCCGAACGCGGCCATGAAGCCGAGCACCGTCGCGGCGGTCCGGTCGATCCGCGTGTCGGCCGCCGCAACGCGCTCGGAGGCCCAGGCGACCAGGAACAGCGCCGTCAGCACGTCCGCCAGCGACACGTCCCCGGCGACCGTCCAGTGGAGCTTCGCGAAGGTGACGCTGAAGAGCGTGGCGAGGAAGAGCGCCTCGGTGAGGGCGGAGTGCGTGGCGACCGCGCGCGGGCGGGGGAGCGCGACGGCCGTCACGCGGCGAGCTCCCGGAGCAGGTCGGCGAGCTCCTCGGCGCGCGTCGCCCGCGAGAGGCGGTCCCGCCACGCGTCCGAGAGCGGCGTCCCGTCCAGGGTCCCGGCGCGCCAGCGGTCGTGGAGCCCGCGGAGGGCCGCCGCGATCGCGTCCACGTCCTCCGGCGGCGCGACGACCCCTGCGCCGGTCTCCGTGATCAGCTCCGCCGCGGCGCCCTCGGGCGGCACGACGGCGAGGATCGGGCGCTCCGCCGCGAGGTACTCGAACACCTTCCCCGACAGCACGCCCTTGCCGCGGCCGCCCGCCTCCGGGATCAGCAGCAGCAGCGCCTCCGAGTCCCGCTGGAGCTCGAGCGAGCGGCGGCGGGGCACGTACGGGTGCAGCTCGAGCCGGTCGCCGAGCCCGAGCTCCTCGGCCCACTCGCGGTCGGCGGAGCGGAAGTCGCCGACGAAGCGCGCGACGACGTCCTCGAGCCCCAAGCGCGCGAGCGCCTCGAGGAACGGGCGCGGCGAGCGCTTGCCGAAGAAGGAGCCCGTGTGCGTGATCCGGAAGCGGTCCGAGGGGACGTGCTCGAGCCCGGCGAAGTCGTCGAAGTCGGAGCCGTTCGCGATCGTGACGACCTTCCCGCGCGGGGAGAACGTCCGCGTCTCCTCGGCGATCGCGTCGGCGGCGCAGACGATCGCGTCCGCCGACCGCGCCACGAGCCGCGCCACCTGCGTCTCGCCCTGCTCCTTCGCGCGGACGGCGAGGCGCTCGGCTCGCCGGTGCGGATGCGCAACGAGGGAGTCCCGCAGGTCGGCGACCCAGCGCGCGCCGGTCGCCCGCTTCACCGCGGCCCCGACGAGGTGGACGGACGAGGGCGGCGACGTCGTCATCACCACGTCGATGCCCTCCTGGCGCGCGATCCGGATCGCGGCCGGGATCGCGGTCACGTTCCAGGTCACGTTCTCGTCGGGCACGAGCACGCGGCGGAAGGCGAGCCGTGCCTGGGTGGCGATCCGGTCGAGCCCTTCGCGGCGGTGCAGCTCCTCCGCCGGCTTCCGTCCCTTCGGGCCGAGGTAGCGCGCGCGGTGCACCCACGCCTGCGTCGGCGGCTGGAGCTCCGGGTCGGCGTGCACCCACTTGGGGTCGTCCGGCGCCAGCACGTGCGTCTCGATCCCGAGCGCGGGCAGGTGCGTGGCGAACTTCAGCGGCCGTTGCACGCCCGCGCCGCCCGCGGGCGGGAAGTAGAGCGAGACGAGCAGGAGCTTCACGCCGCGCCCGATTGTGCCCGGTCGCGACCGGCCGCTCCGCGATACTCGCCGCCGTGGCCGTCCACGAGACGCACGAGCGGGGCTTCACGTTCCGGCACCGGCTGCCGCGGGAGGCGCCCGTCGACCGGCACGAGGCGCTGCTCGGCGCCGTGCGTGGGCGACGCGCGATCCACGTCGGCTTCGTCGACGAGCTCGTGGAGCAGAAGGTCGAGGGGCGCGTGTGGCTGCACGAGCGGCTCGGGGCGGCTGCGGCGGAGCTCGTCGGGCTCGACCTCTCGGAGCGCGGCGTCGCCTGGGCGCAGGCGCGCGGGTGGGAGGCGCACGTCGTCGACTGCCAGTCGGAGGAGGACGTGCGCGCCCTCGGCCTCGCGCCCGCGGACGTCGTCGTCGCCGGCGAGATTCTCGAGCACCTGGACGCACCCGGGCCGTTCCTCCGGGCGATGCGCCTGCTCGTGCGGCCTGACGGGCTCCTGCTCGTGACGACCCCGAACGCGTACCGGCTGCTGAACTTCCTCGCGCCGCTGTCCGGCAGCGAGCTCGTCCACCCGGACCACACGCTGTGGTCGTCGCCGCGGACGCTGCGGACGCTGCTCGAGCACGCCGGCTGGCGCGTCGAGCGGCTCGGCTACTGCGCGAACCCGCCGCGGGCCGTCGTCAGCGGGTCGGGCGCGGCGCGGGCCGCGGGGCACGCCGCGAACGCCGCGCGGCGGCTCGTGCGGCGGAACCGGCTGGCGCCGTGGTGGAGCGACGGGCTGATCGCGTGGGCGCGGCCGGCGTGAGCCCGTAGGCGTCGAGCGTCGCCGCGGCGACGCGATCCCACGAGCAGCGGCGGACGCGGCGGCGGGCCTCCGCGCCCAGGCGGCGACGCAGCTCCGCGTCGGCGAGCAGGCGCT
>DATHTC010000544.1:0-10029 GCA_035463735.1 Gaiellaceae bacterium
GTCCGCGACGAGGCGCGCGCGCAGACGCTCCTGGCGCTCGGGCGCGACCTCGCGCGCGGCCCGCGGGAGCTCGTACTCGCGCGCCTGGCGGCGACGGCCGCCGAGCTCGGCACCGCGCACGCGTGGGCGGAGCAGGCGCGCGACGAGCTGGCGGCGGCGGGCGTGCGCGCGCGCTTGGCGGCGTTCACCCCCTCCGCGCCGGGTGAGGACGCCGTTCGCCTCTCGGCGCAGCAGGACGTCGACCTGCTGCTCACGGACGTCGGGCCGGACGAGCTCGAACGCCTGCCGGCAGAGCTCGAGGAGCTGCTCGAGGGCGCCGCGTGCGACGTCGGCCTCGTCACCGCCCTTGCCGCTCCGGCGGCGGAGGGCACGGCGCGCGTGCTCGTGCCGTTCGGCGGTGCCGAGCACGACTGGGCGGCCGTCGAGCTCGCCGCCTGGCTCGCCCGGGCGACGGCCGGCCGCCTCGTGCTCGCCGGGACGGTCGGCGACCCGGACGGCGGCCGCCGCGACGCGAGCAGGCTGCTCGCAAGCGCGTCGCTGATCGTCCAGCAGGTCGCGGGCGTGGCGGCGGAGCCCGCGCTCGTCGACGCCGGCGCGGAAGGCGTGCTCTCGGCCGCGGCCGGCGCCCGCGCGGTCGTCGTCGGGCTCTCCGACCGCTGGCGGCGCGAGGGCGTCGGCGCAGAGCGGCTCGCGCTCGCGCGCGGGGTGGCTGCGCCGACCGTGCTCGTCCGTCGCGGCGTGCGCCCCGGCGGCCTTTCCCCGGCCGAGAGCCTGACGCGCTTCACGTGGACGATCGCGTCAGCGGTGCCGGGTGGCCCGGCTACGGGTACGTGAGCGGGGTCCGCGGAAGGAGGTCCCTGAACGCCTCCGAGACCGAGAGCCGGAGCGTCACCCACGCGTCGTCTGACCGTGAGAGGGCGCGGGCCGTCCGGACGACGTCGGTCGAGGCCGCCGCGGCGGCGACGGCGCGGTACTTCGCATCCATCGTGCCCAGGCCGTCGAGGAGGCGCTCGTGGTCGGCCCTCCACGACGCAGGCGGGCGGAGCGCGCGCACCTCGTGGACGAGCTGACGGTTCAACAGCACGAGCTCGGCGGTCATCAGCCGATCGTCTTCCGTGCCGCCTTCGCGGAAGCGGTCGGGCGGCGTCCCGGGCATGAAGCCGCGAACGGTGTCACGCGCGTGGCCCACGTATCGCTCCATCGTCCGTCCCAGCTCCGCGGCGTACTCGCGCGCGGTCGGCTCCGGCGGGAACGCGTGCGTCGCGACCCAGACGGCGTCGCCCGCCGCAGCGATGCCGATCGGTCGCCCGCCGACGGCGACCGTCGCCGTCACATGGCCCGTCAGCGGATCGATCCGCGACACCGAGCCGTCGCCGCGGTTCGCCGTCCACACGGCTCCGCCGCCGACCGCGATCGCGTCGGGGCTGCGGCCCACGCGGATCCGCCGGACGACCCGGTTCGTCGTCGCGCTCACGAACACGACGGCGTCGTGTGCGCCGTCGGCGAGCCAGACCCCGCTCGGGTCGGCTGCGGCGTCGCGGGGCGTGAACGAGAGCGGGATGTGCGCCGTGACCGTATTCGTGCGTGGGTCGATCCGGACGAGGCGTCGTGAGGCCGCGACCCACGCGACGTCCCGTCCGAGAGTGACGAACAGCGGCGGCGACGGACCCGTGGGGATCGTCGCCGCGAGCGTGCCGAGGCGCGGCCGGACACGCTTCAACGCCGCGCCGGCCGGATTCGTCACCCAGACGGCGCTGCGCTCGACCGCCACGTCCGAGAACGTCTGCTGCCCCGCTCTCGTCTGCGTGACCGCGACGGGGACGACGCGAGGCGGTGCCCGGCCGCCGTCGTCGGCGGCGACGAGGAGCCCGGCCGTCGCGACCGGACCGTCGCGCGTCGCGACCCACACCGTGTCCCGAGTCGCGGCGATCGCAACCGGAACGCCGCTCGTCGAACGGGCGACGGTCACGGCGTTCGTCCGCCCGTCGATCCGCGCGAACCGCCTGCCGGCGGCGTCGAGCGCCCACGCGCCGTCGCGTCCTGCCGCGACGGACGTGACGCCGCCGCGGAGTGGGATGGTGGCGACGAGCCGGTTCGTGCGCGGGTCGATGCGTTGGACGCCGTCCCCCGTGATCGCCGTCGTCGGCCGGGCGGCAGCGTCGTCGCCGCCGCGGACGAGCGTCACGCCGCCCGCCACAACGGCGACCGTGGCGACCGCCACCGCGGCGGCGGCGACGATCGTCCGACGCCTGACGCCGCCCGCGGGAGCGGCGAGGGGCGCCGGCATGGCCGCGCGCGCCGCGGCGGCGAGCTCCTGCGCGGTCCCGAAGCGGTCGGCAGGGGCCTTCGCCATCGCCCTCGCGACGACCTCGTCGAGTGCCCTCGGGACGTCCGGCCGCCCCTCGCTGGGGCGCGGCGGCGGCGCGCTCACGTGCGCCCACAGGACGCCCATCAGCGAGTCGCTGCGGAACGGCGGCTCTCCCGTCAGGCATTCGTACAGGACGCAGCCGAGCGAGTAGACGTCGGCGCGGCGGTCCACCGGCTTGCGCTCGATCTGCTCGGGCGCCGTGTAGTCGGCTGTCCCGAGGAACTGGCCCGTCTCGGTGAGGCCGCTCTGCGACGTCGCCTGCTTCGTGAGCCCGAAGTCCGCGAGATAGACGTGCTCGCTGCCGCCCTCCCGCGCGATGAGCGCATTCGCGGGCTTGACGTCGCGATGGACGAGACCGCGCGCGTGCGCGTAGTCGAGCGCGCCGGCGATCTGCGCGACGAGGTCGACCGCGCGCGCCGCGTCGAGCGCGCCCTCGTCGCGCAGCAGGGCCTTCAGCGACGTGCCCTCGACGTACCGCATCGCGATGTACAGGTGGCCGTCGGCCTCGCCTGCGTCGTAGATCGGGACGATCCCCGAGTGGTCGAGCGACGCCGCGATTCGCGACTCGCGCAGGAAGCGCTCCCGGAACCGCTCGTCCTCGCTCAGCTGCGGGGCGAGCAGCTTCAGCGCGATCTGGCGGCCGAGGCGCTCGTCCGTCGCGATGTAGACGACGCTCATGCCGCCGCGGCCGAGCACGCGCTCGAGGCGGAACCCGGCGACCGCATGGCCGGGGCGAGGCTCGATCGTCGACGCCATCAGGAGCCAACGATTACGCGCGCGGCGGCCGGAGACAACTCCGGGCGCCGGATGCGCGTCAGCGGGCCAGGGCCGCGGAGGCGACGAGCGCCTGCTCGAGGTCCTCGAGCAGGTCGTCCGCCGACTCGATCCCGACCGACAGGCGGATCAGCTCGGCCGGAGCCGCGAACGGCGCGTCGGCGGTCGAGGCGTGCGTCATCCGGGCGGGGTGCTCGATCAGCGACTCGACCCCTCCGAGCGACTCCGCGAGTGAGAACAGCCTCGTCGCGGCGCAGATCGCGAGCGCCTGCTCCTCGGAGTGCGCGAGGAATGAGACCATGCCGCCGAAGTCGCGCATCTGCCGCCGTGCCAGCTCGTGCATCGGGTGCGAGGGGAGGCCCGGGTAGAGCACGCGAGCGACGGCGTCGTGTCCCTCGAGGAACTCGGCGACGCGGCGCGCGTTCTCCGAGTGCTGCCGCATCCGGAGCGCGAGCGTCTTGATTCCGCGCAGGACGAGCCACGCGTCGAACGGCCCGGGGATCGCGCCGAGCGACTTCTGCAGGAACCGGAGCCGCTCGGCGACGGTGTGGTCGTTCGTCGCCACGAAGCCGCCGACGACGTCCGAGTGGCCGCCGAGGTACTTCGTCGTCGAGTGGACGACGACGTCGGCGCCGAGCGCGAGCGGGCTCTGGAGGTACGGCGTCGCGAACGTGTTGTCGACGACGAGGATCGCGCCGGCCGCGTGCGCCGCGTCCGCGACCGCCCGGACGTCGACGACGTTCAGCATCGGGTTCGACGGCGTCTCGATCCAGACGAGGCGGGTGCGGTCGTCGAGGTGCGCGGCCGCGTCGGCGTTCAGCGCCTCCGCCGGGACGTACTCGAACACGTACCCCTTCGGCGCGTAGACCTGCGACGTCATCCGGTAGACGCCGCCGTAGACGTCCGCGACGAGCACGACCCGGTCGCCCGGGCTCAGCAGGTGCATGAGCGTCGTCGTCGCGCCGAGCCCCGACGCGTACGCGATCCCGTGCTCGGCCTCCTCGAGCGAGGCGAGCGCGGTCTCGAGCGCGTGTCGCGTGGGGTTGGCGACGCGCGAGTAGTCGTAGCCCTTGTGCTTGCCGACCTCCTCCTGCACGTACGTCGAGGTCTGGTAGATCGGGACGATGACGGCGCCCGTGGCGGGGTCGGGCTCCTGGCCCTCGTGGATCGCGCGCGTCTCGAAGTCCATGCCGCGATGCTAGCGGTGGGCGAGGAACTCGAGCAGGTCGGCGCGCGTGAGGACGCCCACCGCGCGCCCGTCGCGAGCGACGACGACGGCGTTCGTGCGTCCGGTCAGCGTGGCGAAGACGTCGTCGAGCGACTGCCCGGCGTCGATGGCCGCGAGGGGCGGCTGCATCGCGGAAGCGACGTCCTCGTGGAGCGCGTCCGGGTTCTTGAACACGCGCTCGAGCAGGTCGCGGTCCTGGAGCGACCCGATCACGTCCGTGAGGGCCTGCGCGTCGCCGTCGCGGACGACGGGGAGCTGGGAGATCGAGTACTGCTGCATGAGGTCGATCGCCTCGCCGACCTTCTGGTGGGCGCCGATCGTGACGAGGTCGGGCACGTCGTGATCCTCCGCGCGCTTCCGCCGCAGCACCTCCTCCACGGTCGGTGCCGGCGCCCGCCGCTCGAGGAAGCCGTGCTCGAGCATCCAGTTGTCGTCGTAGAACTTCGACATGTACGAGCGGCCCGAGTCCGGGATCATCGTCAGGATCGTCGCCTCGGGCCCGAAGCGGCGGGCGATCTCGAGCGCCGCCCAGACGGTCGTGCCGCCCGAGCCGCCTGCGAGGATCCCCTCCTCGCGGGCAAGCCGGCGTGCGGTCAGGAACGAGTCGCGGTCGGAGACGCGGATCCATTCGTCGACGACGGAGCGGTCGAGCGTGTCGGGCCACGTGTCCTTGCCGATCCCCTCGACGAGGTACGGCTGGAGGCCGCCCTCGTCGTCGGCGGTGAAGACGGAGCCCTCGGGGTCGGCGCCGACGACGAGGACCTCGGGCCTGCGCTCCTTCAGGTAGCGGCCGACCCCGGAGATCGTGCCGCCGGTGCCGACGGAGATGACGATCGCGTCGAGCTCGCCGCCGGTCTGCTCCCAGATCTCCGGCCCGGTGAGGCGGTAGTGCGCCTCCGGGTTGGACATGTTCGAGTACTGGTCGGGCTTGAAGCCGCCCGGGAGCTCCTCGGCGAGGCGCGACGAGACGGAGTAGTACGACTCGGGCGAGTCGTGCTCGACGGCGGTCGGCGTGATCACGACCTCGGCGCCGTACGCGCGCAGCATCGCGATCTTCTCCTGGCTCATCTTGTCAGGCATCACGAACACGCACCGGTAGCCCTTCAGCGCCGCCGCGATCGCGAGCCCGACGCCGGTGTTCCCGGAGGTCGGCTCGACGATCGTCCCGCCGGGCTTCAGCTTCCCGTCGCGCTCGGCGGCCTCGATCATCGCCAGCCCGATCCGGTCCTTCACGGAGCCGCCCGGGTTCAGGTACTCGAGCTTCGCGAGCAGACGGGGGGCGAGGCCGCGGCCGATCCGGTCGAGCCGCACGATCGGGGTGTTGCCGACGAGATCGAGGACGGTCGGGTACTCGCGCGGCATCGCGCGGCGAAGCCTAGCCTGGCGCGGGTCAGCGGACGAGCAGCGCGACGAGCGTCGTCAGCACCGTCGCGAGCGTCGCGACCTGGCCGAGCAGGAGCTGGAAGACGCGCCCGTCGAGCCGCCGGAGGTCCAGACGTCCGCGAGCTCGGCGCGGACGTCCTGGCGGAGCTGTGCGAGGTCGGCGCCGAGGTGCACGACGTTCGCCCGCAGCTCGCCCATGTCCTCCCGCAGGGCGACGACCTGCTCCAGCGGCCAGTCGCGCGGCCGCTCCACGGCTCGACGCTACCGGCCGCACCGCCCGTCCGCTAGCTGCTAGTGCCGGAAGTGGCGGCGGCCGGTGAGGACCATCGCGGCACCGGCCGCCTCGACGGCGGCGGCGACCTCCTCGTCGCGCTTCGACCCGCCGGGCTGGATCACGGCCGTGACGCCCGCGTCCAGCGCGAGCCGCGGGCCGTCGGCGAAGGGGAAGAACGCGTCCGACGCGACCACGGCACCGGCGAGGTCGTGGCCGTGCTCCCGCGCCTTCTCGACCGCGATCCGCACCGCGTCGACGCGGCTCATCTGGCCGGCGCCGATCCCGACGGTGGCGAGGCCGCGTGCCAGCACGATCGCGTTCGACGCCACGTGCCGGCAGACGCGCCACGCGAACAGGAGGTCGCCCCACAGCTCCTCGGTCGGGGCGCCGCAGGCGACCGTCATCGTCTCGCGGTCGTCGGCGGTCGTGTCGCCGTCCTGCACGAGCAGGCCGCCGGGAACGCGCTTGAGGTCGCGCTCGCCCGGTGTCCACCGGCGCCGCTCGCCGTCGCGGAGGATGCGGGTGGCCGGCTTGCGCCGCAGTGCGGCGAGGGCGCCGTCGTCGTACGCAGGCGCGGTGAGCACCTCGACGAACTGCCCCGCGAGCCGCTCCCCCAGCTCCGCGTCGACGGGCCGGTTGAGCGCCACGACGCCGCCGTACGCGGACACGGGATCGCCCGCGAGCGCGCGCTCGTACGCCTCCAGCGGCGTCCGTCCGAGCGCCGCGCCGCACGGGTTCGCGTGCTTCACGATCACGCAGGCCGGCAGCGAGAACTCCGCGAGCAGCGCCACGGCGCCGGCGAGGTCGTTGAGGTTGTTGAACGAGAGCTCGCGCCCGTGCAACTGCTCGACGCGCGAGAGCAGGTGGCGGCGCGCGCCGTTCTCCGTGTAGTAGGCGGCGCGCTGGTGCGGGTTCTCGCCGTACGCGAGGTCGGAGGCCTTCGTGAACGCGAGCGCGAGCCGCTGCGGGAACGGCTCGACCTCCGCGAACCACGACGCGATCGCGGCGTCGTAGGCGGCAGTCGCACCGAATGCCTCGGCGGCGAGCCGGCGGCGCGTGCCGAGCGAGAGCGCGCCGCGCTCCTCCAGCTCGGCGAGCACCGGCGCGTACTGCTCGGGGCTGCAGACCGGGGCCACGTGGGCGAAGTTCTTCGCCGCCCCGCGGAGCATCGACGGGCCGCCGACGTCGATCAGCTCGACGGCCTCCTGCTCCGACACCGGCCGCTTCGCGACGGCGCGCTCGAACGGGTAGAGGTTGACGCAGACGAGATCGAACGGCTCGATCGCGTGCTCCGCCAGCGTGGCCGCGTCGTCCTCGCGGTCGCGGCGCGCAAGGATGCCCGCGTGGATGCGGGGGTGGAGCGTCTTCACGCGGCCGCCGAGCAGCTCCGGGACGTCCGTCAGCGACTCCACGCGCTCCACCGCCAGCCCGAGCTCCTCGAGGAACGAGGAGGTCCCGCCGCTGGCCACGAGCTCCCACCCGAGCCGGTCGAGCCCCCGCGCGAACGCGTCGAGGCCCGTCTTGTCGTAGGTGGAGATCAGCGCGCGCATCTCGACCTCCGACCGGCGGCGGCTCCTGCCGGGCGAAGCCCGGCTCCGCCGCAGCCTGCCGCCGCTGGCGCCACGAGGCTCTCCGGGCCCGTATCACCCATACTGTGCCCTCCGGCCTCGCGTCGCCAGCGGCGGCTCGGAGGCCGAGACGAGTTCGCGGACCACCCGCGGGAGCAGCCGGTGCTCGACGGCGTGGATTCGCTCCTCGAGCGTCTCCCGCGGCTCGACCTGGATCGGCTCCTGCACGAGGATCGGCCCCGAGTCGAGGCCCTCGTCGACGACGTGCACCGTTACGCCCGTCGTCTCGACCCCGGCCTCCAGCGCCTGCTCGATCGCGCGCAGGCCCGGGAACGCGGGCAGCAGGGAGGGGTGGACGTTGACGATCCGGCCCGGGAAGCGGTCGAGGAACGGCTTCGTCAGCAGGTGCAGGTAGCCGGCGAGGACGACGAGGTCGACGCCGCGCTCCTCCAGCCACGTGGCCATCGCGAGGTCGCGCTCCTCGCGGTCGGCGTGGCAGTCGAGCGAGAAGGTGGCGGTGGGGATGCCGGCCTCGCGCGCCCGCAGGAGCGCGTAGGCGTCGCGCCGGTTGGACGCGACCGCGGCGAGCGGGAGGCCCGCGTCGATCAGCGCCTGCAGGTTCGTCCCGTTCCCACTGACCAGGACACCGATCATGCTCCCGCCAGCTCCCCGATCGCGACCGCGCCGGCCGCGAGCGCCGCGGCCAGGTCCTCCCGCGGCACGACTGCGCACATGCCGATGCCGCAGTTGAAGACGCGGCGCAGCTCGTCCGCGTCCACGCCCTGCTCCGCGAGCCAGGCGAACACGGGTGGCCGCTCCCACGCGTCCCACTCGATGCGCGCCTCGACGCCCTCCGGCAGGACGCGCGGGAGGTTGCCCGGAATGCCGCCGCCCGTGATGTGCGCGAGTGCGCGCACGTCGGCCGCGGCGCGCAGCGCGCGCACGTCGTCCAGGTAGAGCCGCGTCGGCGCGAGCAGCAGGTCGGCGTCGAAGTCGCCGTCCCCGACGAGCCGCCGGACGAGCGTGAACCCGTTCGCGTGGATCCCGGCGGAGGGGAAGCCGACGACGGCGTCGCCCGGCTCGCACCGCGACCCGTCGATCAGCCGGTCGCGGTCGACGATCCCGACGCACGTGCCGGCGAAGTCGAGCTCCTCGTCGCGATAGATCCCGGGGAGCTCGGCAGTCTCGCCGCCGATCAGCGCACAGCCGGCCGCGCGGCAGACCTCGGACGCGCCTTCGACGAGCTCGGCCACCTGCTCGAGCTCGATCCGGCCCGCGGCGACGTAGTCGAGCAGGAACAGCGGCTCGGCACCGGTGGTGATCACGTCGTTGACGCAGTGCGCGGCGAGGTCGACGCCGCACCACCGCAGCCTGCCGGCGCGCCGCGCGAGCACGAGCTTCGAGCCAACCCCGTCGGTCGACGCCGCGAGCAGCCGCCGGTCGTCGAGCGGGTACAGGCCCGCGAAGGCGCCGAAACCGGTCGCGCCCGTGGACTCGACGGCCGCGCGCAGCCGGTCGACGACGGACTCCGCGACGGCGAGCGAGACGCCGGCCGCCTCGTAGCTCGGGCGCTCCCCGTCCACCGAGCCGAGTCTATGTCGAAGGTCGGCCGGTCGCGCCGAGCGGCCGCCGCAGGCGGACCTCGTCGACGCCGTGGGGGCTCCGCCGCCGCGTCCCGTCGGGGCGGAGCCCGGCGCGCTCGTAGAACCCGGCCGCGCGGTCGTTGCCGACGAAGTGCCAGACGACGAGGGTGTCGTATCCGCGCGCGGCCAGGTCGGCGGCGGCGTGCTCGAGCAGCGCGCGGCCGAGCCCGGTGGCGATCCGCGCCGGGTCGACGTACAGCCCGTGCACCTCGCCGAGCCCCGGCCGCGCGTCGACGTCCTCGCACGGCCCGGCGCGCGCGTAGCCGGCGACGGCGCCGCCCTCAACCGCGACCCAGAAGCGGTCCTCGGGCGGCACCGCCTCGAGGTAGCCGCGCCACGCCTCCGCCTCCGCGGCCGCGTCGAGCGCCGCGAGACGCTCGGCGGGGAGCATGCCGGCATAGGCGGCCCGCCACGCCCGCACCTTCAGCTCCGCCACCGCCGCCGCGTCCGCCGGCCGAGCCGCCCGGATCTCCACGAGGGAACGATGGCAGGACTCTTCGAGCCATGTCCGGGGACTGTCCCCGCCATGGAGGGAGGGGGCATGGGGGAACCGCCAGGTGCCCCCGAGAAACGACGCGCGGGATCGCAGCCCGCGAAGCGGGCGCATCCCGCCCGTCGACCACGGCGGCCCGTGTGAGGACGTGGCGCGGCCGGAGCGCCCGCCGTGAGAGCGGCGCGCGCGGAGGCATCGAGGGCATGCCTTACGTGCGCTTACGAGACCCTGCCGCGGAGGCCGAAGCGCGCTTCATGCGCGCGAGAGGCCAGGACGACGTCCCACCAGCGCGACCCGG
>DATHTC010000545.1:0-2615 GCA_035463735.1 Gaiellaceae bacterium
GTCAGGGCGCCGGGACGAGCCCGAAGCGCGACAGGAACTCCTGCGCCGTCGCGGTGTCGAGCCGGTATGTCTTGTCGGTCGCCCGGCACATCGCGTCGCCCGTGACGGTGAGCGAGACGATCAGGTTGCTCGTCATTCCGCCCAGGAAGTGCGGTCCGCCCGAGTCCCCGTAGCAGGTGCCGCCGCTGCCCGTCGACGGGTTCATGTTCAGCGTCAGCCACGTCGGCTGCAGCGAGAGCAGCGTCTGCTGGGCGACGAGGCGGTTCGTCTCGTCGACGAACCCGTGCGGCCCGCCCTTCTTCGAGACGCGCACGACCCCGTAGCCGACGGTCGTGAAGCCCAGCTCGCGGAGCTCCTGCTGGCTCAGGGTGTCCAGCAGGCCCAGCGTCGGCAGCTGCGCCGGCGTCGCCGACTGCGGCGTCGCGAGCATCACGATCGCGATGTCGAACGCGTCCGCGCCGCCGCCCGGCTGCCCGAACCCCTCGTGCGTCACGAAGTCCGACACCGCTACCAGGCCGCCCGGCGAGGCGGCGTCCTCGTCGTACTCGGGACTGAACGTCACCCAGAACTCCGTCCCCTCCGGCCAGCCGACCATGCAGTGGGCGGCGGTGAGGAACAGCGTCGGGCTCACGAGCGTCCCCGTGCAGAACTCGTCGGGCCCCGGGCTGTCCTCGTTCCAGTCGGCGACGAGCGCGCCGACATTCGGGTGCCGCATCCCGTCCGGCTCGCCGAACGTGATCGCGTTCGCCGACGCCGCGAAGACGGCCGCCGTCGCGCACGCGAGCGCGCCGACCCTCGCGCCAAGCTTCCTCCTCATGTCCCCCTCCTTCGTCGCTCCTCTCCCCAGGTGCGCTCCGCGGGCCCGAGTCTACTCCCGGTGCCTGGACCCGACGAATGCGGGGCGCGTCCGACCGGTCCCCCTTCTACCCTCCGTCGGATGGACGCGCGTACGCGTGACGCGCTGCTGAGGGTGACGCTGACGATGGAGCTCGTGCGAGTCCGCGAGCGGCGGAGCGCCCCGAACCCCCTGCGGGAGCTGCAGCCGGCCCGCGTCCACGCAGGCGTGCTCGGCTACCTGTTCGCGTACGACGGCGGGGTCGCCTACGCCCTGCTGCGGGTGGCGGGGCAGGACGAGTGCGACACGCAGGTGATCGAGTACTACGCGGGGCCCGACGTGTTCGAGGCGCGCGTCTACGCCCGGCACGGTGCGCTGCTCCGCGACGAGCACTGGACCGGCGGGCGGCGGCCCGGCCCCGTCGCCGCGCTCCTGGACGCCCTCCGCCGCGGGCCCGACACGCTGGCCGCCTGAGCCGGCCTCCGCGCGTCAGCGCCGTGAAAGGGCCCGTCGCCTGGCCGCCGCGGCGCGGCGGCGGCAGTCGTGGCCGCAGTACCGCTGGTTCACCCGCGCAGCCACGAAGCGCGTCCGGCAGGCCGCGCACGTTCGCTCGCCGGCCGTCGACGGGGACGCGGGAAGCTCGCCGAGCGAGGTCGGCTCCACGAACGGAGCCGGACGCCCGCGCGCGTACGTGGAGTGGCGCGGGGTGGGCGCTGCACCGCCGGCGAGGAACCGGGCGACGTACGCGACGAGGGCCGCGCCGACCAACACGCCGGTGAGGACGCCGGCCGTGACGCCCACCGAGTAGGCCGTCATCGCGCCGACGAGGCCTGCGAACGGCACGGAGATGACGACGGCGGCGACCGCCCGCTCGCCTGAGGTCGCCGCGAAGGCGGACGGCGAGGTCGTGTTGGGATCGGCTTCGGCTGCGACGGCCACGCTGAAGGGGAGGGGCGCGCCGCAGCTCCGGGCGGAGCCTCCCAGATCCCGCGCCGGGCGCCAACCCCCGGACGTCCAGTCCTGCGTCAGTCGTTCACACCGCCCGACGTCTCGAGCGCGTGGCGGCGGCTGACCGACCGCCTCCTCTAGCGTCTCAGAGCACGAGGAGGCGCGCACGGGCGAGCGGACACAGGACACGGGCGGTCGGGTCGGAAGGACGGGCGCCGTCGCGCTGGCGCTCGTCGCGCTGCTCGCGGTCGTCGCCGTGGCCGCGGTCGCGCGCCGGCCCTTCGCCGGCCAGTCGGGCGAGGGGCGCGACGTCTCCCCCGCCTTCTGGGACTACGTCCTCAGCACGCTGATCGCCCTCTACCTCGTCTGGGTGCCGATCGCCCTGTACCTGTTCTGGTCGCGCGGCGGCTGGCGGCGCGACCCGCACGCCGGCCGCCGCCGCGACGTCGTGGTGCTCGTCGCCGTCGGGGTCCTCCTCGCCCTCGCGCTCGCCGCCCGCGGGCTGCGTGACGTCGAGCGGAACGAGGCCCCGACGCTCCCCACGCTGCCGACGGTGTCCGTGCCGACCGGCGCCGCGGCGGCGGATGGCGAGCCGAGGAACCAGCCGGAGCTCCGGCTCGCGCCCTTCGTCGTCGTGGGCGCGGCGCTCGGCCTCGCGATCGCCTACCTCGCCGCCCGCCGCAACCGCCGGCTGCGCGCGGCCGCCGAGGGAGACGAGGGGGCGCTCGCCGCGGAGCTCGAGCTCCTCCTCGAGGACACGCTCGACGACCTGTTGGCCGAGCCCGACCCCCGCCGCGCCGTGATCGCGGCGTACGCGCGGATGGAGCGGGCG
>DATHTC010000546.1:0-9081 GCA_035463735.1 Gaiellaceae bacterium
GGTTCCAAGGAAACCGCCGAGAGGCTGCCGACCCACGAGCGTCACGACTCACCCGCTTACCGAGACATAGAAAAGCCCCGCCTTAGCAGGGCTTTTCCGTAGCAGGCCTGTAAGCCGGATTCTGTCGAGGGTGACCATCCATCTAGGCCTCCGGTCTCCCGGAGGCTCGAGCGGCGTACCCGGCTCCTCGGCGGGCCGCGTCACTGGAGCCTGTTTCGCCTTGCACCGGACGGGGTTTGGCGAGCCGCCGTGTCACCACGACGCTGGTGGGCTCTTACCCCACCCTTTCACCCTTGCCGCCGCCGTCTCCGGAGATCCGGCGAGGGCGGTCTCCTTTCTGTGCCACTTTCCGTCGGCTTGCGCCGCCTGGGATTTCCCCAGCGTCCTGCCCTGCGGTGTCCGGACTTTCCTCGAGCGCGCCACCCTGCGGCGGCACGCCCGCGGTCACCCGGCCTGCACGCCGAATGGTACCGCCGATCTCGCCTCGTCGACCCGCGCCCGGAGCCTCGTGCCGCACTCGGGGCAGTGCAGGTCGACGCCGCGCCGCAGCACGAACTCGCCGCAGACGAGGCACTCCATCGACGCCCCGCGGAGGAGCGCGTGGAGCTCCTGCTCCAGCGTGCGATGCAGGGACAGCACCTCGGTCATGCGAGCATCCTGAACACGCCGACGACCTTCCCGAGCACGCGCACGTGGCGCGCGTAGATCGGCTCCATCGCGTCGTTCTCGGGCTGGAGCCGCACGCGGTCGGCCTCGCGGTAGAAGGTCTTGACGGTCGCCTCGTCCGCCGACTCGTCGTCGCCGGCGAGCGCGACCACGATCTCGCCGTTCCGCGCCGTGTCCTGCCGGCGCACCACGACGATGTCGCCGTCGAGGATCCCGGCGTTCACCATCGAGTCGCCGCGCACGCGCAGGAGGAAGTCGGCGTCGCGCACGAGCGGCTCGGGGACGGCCAGCTGGGCCTCCACGTTCTGCTCCGCGAGCAACGGCCCGCCGGCCGCGATCTGGCCGACGAGCGGCAGCCGCTGCACCTCCGGCTCGCGCTCGACGCGCTCCGCCTTGCGGCCGAGGAGCTCGAGCGCGCGCGGCTTGGTGGGGTCCCGCCGGAGCAGCCCGGCCCGCTCGAGGTTCGCGAGGTGGGCGTGGACAGTCGACGGCGACGCGAGCCCGACCGCCTCGCCGATCTCGCGCACCGTCGGCGGGTAGCCGTGCCGGTCGACGTAGTCGGTCAGGAAGTCCCAGATCTCCTGCTGGCGGCCGGTCAGCACACCCGTCTCCTTTCGAGAGCCCGTTGCGAACGCTCGTACCCGCGAACGTGTGTTCGGCATCAGGGTACGGAGTCCTCCGGACGGCGTCAAGAAAGAAGAACCCCCGCGAGCGGGGGTCAGTGCGCTGGAGAGGACTTGAACCTCCACGGCCCCAACGGGCCACTAGGCCCTCAACCTAGCGCGTCTACCAATTCCGCCACCAGCGCAAGGGCGAGGCCGATTGTAGCCGTGCGCCGACCCCTCGGGGCCGCTGCTCAGTCGAGCAGGTGGTAGAGCGCGACCGTGTTCGCGAAGAACAGGACGCCGACGACGACGGTCAGCCGGGTGAGGTTGCGCTCCACGATGTGCGTCCCGCCCTGCGAGGCCGGCGTGAATCCCATCCCGCCGAAGCCGGTGTCGCGCCCCGAGTGCATCAGCACGAGCGCCATGAGGGCGAACGAGATCAGCACCTGGAGGACGGCGAGGACGGGGAGCACGCGCGCAGGGTAGCGACTACGCTCCGCGGGTGGACGCCGACGAGGCGCGCGCACGGATCCAGAAGCTGCTCGTCACCGGCGACAACCGGCTGAAGCAGGGCGTCTCGCCGGCCAAGGCGCGAGAGAGCTACGAGCAGGCGCTCGCCGTCGCCCGCGAGGCGGGGCTCGAGGACGCCGTGCGACCGCTCGTCGAGGTGCGGCTCGCCGACCTCGAGCGGCTGGCACGCGAGTAGCCTCAGCCCGGCTCGCGACGAGCGAGCAGCTCGTCGACGAGGCGGAGGAGCCCCTCGCGGCGCACGTCGAGCGGGAATTGCGTCGCGATCCGGTCTCGCGCCGCCGCGCGCGCTTCCGGGCCGAGCTCCAGCGCCTGCCGCACGCCGGCGGCGATCGCCGCCGGCTCCGGCTCGACGACGACGCCGGCCTCGCCGACGACCTCCGGCAGCGCGCCCGCGGCCGTGACGACCGGGACGCACCCGGCGAGCATCGCCTCCGCCACCCCCATGCCGAAGCCCTCGTGCCGCGACGCCTGCACGTAGACGGAGGCGCGCCGGAGGACGTCGTCGAGCTCCTCGTCCGACAGCCTGCCTGTGAGCCGGACGTTCGGCGCAGCGCGCCGCCGCAGCGCCTCCGCGGAGTCGTCCGTCCAGGCGCCGACGAGCAGGAACTCGACCTCCGGCGCGTGCGCCGCGGCGTCGACGAACGGGCGCAGGCCCTTGCGCTCGAGCGCGATCCGGGCGACGTTCGAGACGGTGACCGCGAGCGCCTCGCGCGCGCCGTCGGGGAGCGCGCCAAACGGGTCGGGGATGCCGTGGTGGACGACGGCCGCGTCGAACCCGGCGTTCCGGCGCAGCTCGCCGCGGCTGTACTCCGAGTTCGTCAGCAGCCGCGTCGCGAGCCGCATGCACGCCCGCGCGAGCCGGCGCCGGACGCCGCCCTGCTGGTACCCGTAGCCGATCTCGGGCATCGCGGCGGTGTCGAAGCCGCCGACGATCAGCAGGGAGGGGCGCCGGAGCAGGCGCGCGACGAGGAGCGGCACGAATGCGTGCCAGGACGCGAACCAGACGACGAGCGCGTCCGCGCCGCGCACCTTGCGGAGGATCTCGAGCGGCCGCGGCACGACGCCGGGCTGCCCGTACTCGACGACCGCGTGACGCTCCGCGAGCAGGTCGCGGTCGATACGGACGAAGCGCGGGAAGTTCGAGTAGACGAGCAGGACGCGCGCCATGCGTCAGCGCGCGCTCGCGGCGACCCGCAGTCCGAGGGCGACGAGCACCGCCCCCGTCACGGCCTCGAGCGCCCGCCGGACGCCCGTGCGGCCGAGCAGGTCGCGGGCACGGGCGACCGCGACGGCGTACGCGGCGAGCCACAGCAGCGTGAGCGTCGAGAAGAGCAGCCCGAGCGCGGTCATGGCGGCGAACGCGCCGTCGCCCGCTGGCGCGAACTGCGGCAGCAGGCTGGTGAAGAAGACCGCCATCTTCGGGTTGGCGAGGTTGCTGACGAGACCCTGGCGGAACGCGACCCGGGCGCGCGCCGCTCCGCCGCCCGCGGCGCCGTGGGTCGTCCCGCCCCTTCCGCGAACCGCCGCGAGCAACGCCTGGCCGCCGAGGAAGACGAGGTAGGCGGCGCCCGCGAGCCGCAGCGCGACGAACGCCGGCTGCGACGCCGTCAACAGCGCCGCGAGCCCCGCCGCGGCCGCGATCGTCCACACCGCCTGGCCCGCCGCCACCCCGCCCGCCGTCGCGAGTCCGCCGCCACGCCCGCCCGCCAGCGTGCTGCGGATCGTGAGCGCCGTGTCCTGCCCCGGCGTGCAGATCACGAGCGCCGAGACCGCGAGGAAGCCGCCGAGCTGGATCAGGACGTCGCGCACGTCACGCGCGCTGCGCGTCGTACGTGCCCCACAGCTCGCGCAGCGTCTCGCAGATCTCGCCGACCGTGCAGCGCGCGCGCAGCGCCTCCCGCATCGGCGGCAGCAGGTTCGCCTGCCCCTCGGCCGCGCGCCGGACCTCCGCCAGCGCAGCCGCCGCCTCGTCCGCGCTCCGCTCCGCCCGGACGCGCGCCGTACGCGCGAGTTGCCGGCGCTCGGCCTCGGGATCGATGCGGTGGAGCTCGATCGGCTCCTCTCCCGTCTCCGCGAACCGGTTCACGCCCACGATCACGCGGTCTCCCGCCTCCACCTCCGCCGTGTACCGGAAGGCCGCGTCCTCGATCTGCTCCTGCACCCAGCCCGCCTCGACCGCCGCGACCGCGCCGCCGAGCTCGTCGATCCCCGCGATCAGGTCGCGCGCCCGCGCCTCGAGCTCGTCCGTGAGCGCCTCCACGAAGTACGAGCCGCCGAGCGGGTCGGCCGTGTCCGTGCCGCCGGCCTCGTGCGCGAGGATCTGCTGCGTGCGCAGCGCGATCCGCGCCGAGTGCTCCGTCGGCAGCGCGAGCGCCTCGTCGAACGCGTTCGTGTGGAGCGACTGCGCCCCGCCGGCGACCGCCGACAGCGCCTGCACGGCCACGCGCACGACGTTGTTCTCCGGCTGCTGCGCGGTCAGCGTCGAGCCGCCGGTCTGGGCGTGAAAGCGGAGCGCCTGCGCCTTCGGGTTCGTCGCGCCGAAGCGGTCGCGCATGATCCCCGCCCACAGCCGCCGCGCGGCGCGGAACTTCGCGACCTCCTGGAAGAAGTGGTTGTGCGCGTTGAAGAAGAACGAGAGGCGCGCGCCGAACTCGTCCGGGGAGAGGCCCGCCGCGACCGCCGCCTCGCAGTAGGCGATGCCGTTGGCGAGCGTGAACGCGATCTCCTGCACCGCCGTCGAGCCCGCCTCGCGGATGTGGTAGCCGGAGATGGAGATCGTGTTCCAGCGCGGCAGCCGCTCGCGGCAGTAGGCGAAGAGATCCGTCGTCAGCCGCATCGACGGCCGCGGCGGGAAGATGTAGTTCCCGCGCGCGACGTATTCCTTGAGGATGTCGTTCTGGACGGTGCCCCGGAGCCGCTCCGCGCCGACGCCCTGCCCTTCGGCGACCAGCTCGTAGAGGAGGAGCAGCAGCGGCGCGGGCGCGTTGATCGTCATCGACGTCGAGACCTCGCCGAGCGGGATCGCCGCGAACAGGAGCTCCATGTCGGCGAGGGAGTCGATCGCGACGCCCGTGCGGCCGACCTCCCCCTGCGCGCGCGGGTCGTCCGAGTCGTAGCCGAGCTGCGTCGGGAGGTCGAACGCGACCGAGAGGCCGGTCTGGCCGCGCTCGAGCAGGTAGCGGAAGCGGGCGTTCGTCTCCTCGGCAGAGGCGAAGCCGGCGTACTGGCGGATCGTCCACGGCCGCCCGCGGTACATGTCCGGATGGGGCCCGCGGGTGAACGGGAACTCGCCCGGCGCCTCGAGCTCGAGCGCCTCGACGTCGTCCGCCGTGTAGACGGGCTTGACCTCGATCCCCGAGTCGGTCTCCCGCCGGTCCTCGGTGGCGGCCATGGTCCGCATCGTACGCTTCGGGGGGTGCGCGTCACCGTCCGCCTCTTCGCCGGCCTCCGCGAGCGCGCGGGCGCCTCCGTGCGCGAGGTCGAGGCGGAGACGGTCGCGGACGTGTGGCCGGCGCTCGGGCTCGGCGAGGAGCCGCCGGGCCTGCTGTACGCGGTCAACCGGGCGTACGCCGAGCGGTCGCGGGCGCTCGCCGACGGCGACGAGGTGGCGCTGATCCCGCCCGTCTCCGGCGGCGCGTTCCGGCTCTCCGAGGAGCCGCTCTCGCTGCAGGCGTGCGTCGACGAGGTGGCGTCGCCCGACGCCGGCGCGATCGCCACCTTCGTCGGCACCACGCGACGGCGCTCGCGCGGCCGCGAGGTCGTGCGGCTCGAGTACGAGGCCTACGAGGGGATGGCGGAGGTGGAGCTGGAGCGGATCGCGACCGCCCTGCGGGAGCGCCACGAGCTGTGCGAGGTGGCGATCCACCACCGCGTCGGCGTCGTCGGGATCGGCGAGACGAGCGTCGTGATCGCGGTCTCGGCGCCGCACCGCGACGCGGCCCTCGCCGCCTGCCGCGCGGCGATCGACACGCTGAAGGAGACGGTGCCGCTGTGGAAGAAAGAGGTCTACGAGGGCGGCGCGGAATGGATCGGGAGGGGTTCGTGAGTCCGCGGCGGTGGCGCCCCGCGGGTTCGCCGCTACGGTGAGACGGTGAGCGAGCGCGAGACGCCACCCCGCGACGAGTACCCGGCGACGCCGGCGCCGCGTGACGAGTACCCGGCCCTGGACTGGGAGCGGCTGTACGAGTCGACGTCCGAGGACGAGCTGCGGGAGTACCGGCCGATTCACCCGGAGCCGGCGTGGCGCATGCTCGTCCGCCGCCTGTGGGCTCCGATCGCAGCGGTCGCGTTCGCGCTCTGGAAGTTCAAGTTCGTCTTCGCCGCGGTCTTCAAGCTGAAGTTCTTCGCCACGGCGGGGTCGATGCTCGTCTCCATCGGCGCGTACGCGCTGATCTGGGGGATTCCGTTCGCGTTGGGGTTCGTGCTGCTGCTGTTCGTCCACGAGCTCGGGCACGCGCTCGAGGCGAAGCGGCAGGGGCTGAAGGTCAGCGCGCCGGTGTTCATCCCGTTCCTGGGCGCGGCGATCCTGCTCAAGGAGCAGCCCCTCGACGTGTGGCGCGAGTTCAGGGTCGCCGCTGCGGGCCCGATCCTCGGCTCGCTCGGCGCGGTCGGCGTGCTCGGGATCTACGCTGCGACGGGGCGCGACTTCTGGCTCGCGCTCGCGTTCATCGGCTTCTTCCTCAACCTGTTCAACCTCGCGCCGGTATGGCAGCTCGACGGCGGGCGGATGGTGTCGGCGATCCATCCCGGCCTGTGGATCCCGGGGCTCGCGGCGATGGTGGTGCTGCTGTGGTTCTTCCCGAGCCCGATCCTGATCATCGTCCTGCTGCTCGGCGCCTTCCAGGCATTCGAGTGGTGGCAGCGGCGGAACGTCGAGCACAACCGGCGGTACTACGAGATCCCGCGGCGGAAGCGGGTCGCGGCCGCCGCCGTCTACCTCGGGCTGCTCGCGACGCTCGCGGTGCTCACGAGCGCGACGTTCATCGAGCGCGACATCTAGGTAGGGACCCGTCGTGGCGACGACCGACCGCAGCATCCTCGAGCACCGCGACCTGGAGATCCCCTCCCACGTCGAGCTGATCGCGCACGAGTTCCGCACCGGCTTCGACCTGGTGGAGACCATCGACCGGCCGGCGGTGACCGTCTTCGGGTCGGCCCGGATCGACGAGCGCCACGCGGCCTACGCGCAGGCGAGGCGCGTCGGTGGGCTGTTCGCCGACGCGGGCTTCGCGGTCGTCACCGGCGGCGGCGGCGGCGTGATGGAGGCCGCGAACCGCGGCTGCAAGGAGGCAGGCGGGCTCTCGGTCGGCTTCAACATCGAGCTCCCGCACGAGCAGGAGTCCAACGGCTACCTCGACCTCGTCCACACCTTCGACCACTTCTACGCGCGCAAGGTGATGCTCGTGAAGGCGTCCGAGGGGTTCGTGCTGTTCCCGGGGGGCTTCGGGACGCTCGACGAGCTGTTCGAGGCGCTGACCCTCATCCAGACCGGCAAGGTGCGCGACTTTCCGATCGTCCTGTTCGACTCGAGGTACTGGCGCGGGCTCGTGGAGTGGCTCCAGCACGGCCCGCTGGCCGAGGGGATGATCTCGCCCGAGGACGAGCAGCTGCTGTTCGTGACCGACGACGCGCGCGACGCGGTGGACACGATCGTGACCTGCTACGAGCGACGCTGCGCCGAGTCGCCGGCCGCGCCCGAGAAGGAAGCCGGGGAGTAGTCGCCACGGTTCGCGACGGCGCCCGGCACCGTGGAGACGCGCGCTAGGTCGTCGGGATCACGAAGTACGAGCCGGGAATCTGCCGGCCGGGGCCGTACACCCACGTGTCCCCGACCGGGATGTAGTGGCTCGTGAACGCGTCTTCGCGGATCACGTCGCCGTCCGCGTCCTTCACCGTCCGCGCGATCGTGACGTCGAAGCCGGCCTGGCGGTCGCCGCGCTCCACGTGCACGGAGCCGCGGGGCGCCGCCGGGTCGAGCGCGTACGACACCGTCGGCTCCTTCCAGTTGACCTTCTGGCCCTCGCGCGCCGTCACCTGCCGCCCCTCGTCGGTGCCGTAGAAGGAGAACGTCAGCGTCGCGTCCGTGTACGAGGACTTGATCAGGATCGCGTGCTCGAGGTCGTTGACGAACTTGAAGTCGGGGCCGCCCCACGACACGGTCGCGTCGCGTCCGAGCGGGTAGTGCGAGATGTAGAAGCTGTGGTTGTGCCGCTCCGCGATCGGCAGGCCGAGCTCGAACGCGTTGTTGAAGAGCGTGGTGGCGGTCTGGCAGACGCCGCCGCCGATCGACGGCAGCAGCAGCGAGCCGACGATCATCTGCCCTTCGAGGAATCCGCGCTCGGGCGTGCGTGGGCCGACGGAGTCGTTGAACGAGAACGTCTCGCCGGGCCGGATGATCGTGCCGTCGATGAAGTCGGCCATCAGGTGGACGTTGTGGATCCGGTTCGACGAGCTCGGGCCCATCTCGGTCGTGAACGTCGAGATCTGCTGCCTGATGCCGAGCGCGTGGGCCTCGGCGGTGGTCAGCTCGGCCTGGATCGACGTCAGCGCGAGCGGCGCGGTCCTGTCGCCGGTGCGATGGCCCGCGGTGAGCACCGAGACGACGGCCCGGTCCGCGTCGAGCGTCGTCCCCGGCTGTGACGGCGTGATCGAGACCGCGTCGCCGCTGACGACGAACTGGGCGTTGCGTGCCCGCCGCTTGTGCGGAGCGATCGCGGGGTCGAGCACCTTCGCCAGGCGGTCGCGGTCGAGGAGGACGAGCAGCCGCTCGCCGCGCTCCTCGAACGCGAGCAGCCGGGCCAGGCGGGCAGGGGACAGCGCGCCGGCCGGCTCGCCCTCGAGCGTCACCGTGACCGGCGCGGACACGACCAGCTTCGCCTCCTCCGCCGCAGCCGCAGCGGCGTCGTCGTCGACGGTCGGCCGGGAGGGCACGAGCTCGACCGGCACCGGGCCGCCCTCCTCGCCGCTCACCGCCGCCTCGATCGACGCGAGCAGCGCGGGGACGTCGGGCTCGGTCCCCGCCCTCGCAGGCGTGACCACGGGCTCCGTGCCGCGCATCGCCACGGCCGCCGCCACCGGCTCGCGCGTGAACGGCGCGAGCGCGGCGCGCACGCGCTTCTCCGCGTTCGGGCGGACGACGAGCCTGGGCGCGACGTCGATCGCATCGGTGGCGGGCGCGAGCAACGACCGCGCGCGGTCGGAGAGCGAGCCGCGGCCGGCGTCCATCGCCGCAGCGACCGTGGCCTGCCGGTCGAGCGTGAACAGCCGCGCTGGGACGACC
>DATHTC010000547.1:0-3736 GCA_035463735.1 Gaiellaceae bacterium
GAGCTGCGAGAGCCTCATCCACCGCCGCCCGCAGCGCGCGCGCGTCGCGTGCCGCCCGGATCACCGCCACGCCCACCGCGCCGGCCGCGATGCAGGCGGCCGCGTTCGACGCGTCGACGCCGCCGATCGCGACGACGGGGACGGCGACGCCCGCGCAGATCGCGCGCAGCCCCTCGAGCCCCGTCGCGGGGTCGGCGTCCGCCTTCGAGGGCGTCTCCCACACCGGCCCCGCGCCGATGTACGCGGCGCCCTGCCGTTCCGCGTCGCGCGCCTCCTCCACGGTCGAGGCCGACAGCCCGAGCAGCAGGCCGGCCGAGACCGCGCGTTCCGCGCCCGTGTCGGACCGGCCGAGGTGGACGCCGTCGGCGCCGAGCCGGAGCGCGGCCTCGACGTCGTCGTCGACGACGAAGGTCGCGTCGAGCTCCCGGAACGGACGCCCGCGCTGCACGAGTTCGTCCGTCGAGGCACCCTTCACGCGCAGCTGGACGACCGTGGCGCCGTCGGAGACCGCCCGACGGGCGACCTCGAGGTCGTCCACGAGGACGTGGAGCCTCATCCGGTGAGCCGCGCGCGATCGTCGAGCGTCTCGGGGTCGAGCGCGGCCAGCGCGTCGTAGAGGGCGGCATGGAACGAGCCCGGCCCGCTCGCCTCGCGTGCCGCGTCCTCCGCCGCCACGCCGAACGCGGCCAGCGCCCCGGCGGCCGCATCCACCGGCTCGCCGGGCGTCGCCGCCAGGAACGCGGCGGTGATCGCGGTGGCCATGCAGCCGGTCCCCGTCACCGTCGCCAGCAGGGCGTGGCCGTTCGCGACTGCGACGACACGGGCCCCGTCGGAGACGTGGTCGACGGGACCCGTGACCGCGGCGACCACTCCGAGCGCCGACGCGGCCTCGCACGCGAGCTCGGCCGGATCGCCGCCGGCGGCGATCGACTCGACGCCTCGCACCTCCGCCTCGACGCCGACCAGCGTCGCCACCTCGCCCGCGTTCCCGCGCAGGACGGTCACGTCGACCTCGTCGAGGATCCGCTTCGCCGTCTCCGTGCGATACCGCGTCGCGCCCGCGCCCACCGGGTCGAGCACGACCGGGATCCCGTGCCCGTTGGCGGCGCGCCCGGCCGCCAGCATCGCGTCGACCCAGGGCGGGGAGAGCGTGCCGATGTTGATCGCGAGCGCGCCGGCGAGGCCGACCATCTCCTCGACCTCCTCGCGCGCGTGCGCCATCACGGGCAGCGCGCCGAGCGCGAGCAGGGCGTTCGCCGTCTCGTTCATGACGACGTAGTTGGTGATGTTGTGGACGAGCGGCTTCCGCTCGCGCAGCGCATGGAGCGTGGCGCCGGGCGAGCTCACGGCTGTCCCTTCGTCAGGTGGAGGACGTCGACCGGCCCCTCGCCGCGGCCGAGCCCGACGAGGCCGTTGCGCACCGCCGTGGAGGCGACCTCGGCCGCCGTCCGGGCCGCGTCCCGCAGCGTCCTCCCCTTCGCGAGCTCGGCTGCGAGCGTCGCCGAGTGGGTGCAGCCGGCGCCGTGGGTCGCCGACACGGCGTGACGCTCGACGGGAATCTCCAGGTGGTCGCGGCCGTCGAAGAGATGGTCGACGGCGGTCTCGCCGTGGCCGCCGGTGACGAGGGCCGCCGGCGCGCCGAGCTCGACCAGCCGCTCGGCGAGCTCCTGACGCGACACCCCCGGCGCGCCGGTAAGCGCCTCCGCCTCCAGCAGGTTCGGCGTCACGACGGTCGCGAGCGGGAAGAGCCGCGCGGTCATCGTCTCGACCGCGTCGTCGAGCAAGAGCTTCGCGCCGGAGCTCGCGACCATCACCGGATCGACGACGAGCGGGACCGGGTGCTCCTCGAGGAAGTCGGCGACCGTCTCGATCAGCGGCCGCGAGAACAGCATCCCCGTCTTGGCGGCGTCGACGCCGATGTCGTCGAAGACGGCCTCCAGCTGCGCCGTGACGAACTCGGGCGGGAGCTCGTGCACGGCCGTCACCGCGGTCGTGCTCTGCGCCGTCAGCGCCACGAGCGCGGACATGCCGTGGCAGCCGGCGGCCGCGAACGCCTTCAGGTCGGCCTGGATGCCGGCGCCGCCGCCCGAGTCGGACGTGGCGATCGTGAGGCAACGTGGAATCAGGAGCTGCTCCCTTCGCCGGTACGAACCGGATCAGGTTCGACGGGTGTGATCTCAGCCCCGCGCGGGGCACCCCGGTGCGTCGAGGCTAGCATCGCGGACATGGGCGCGGCCCGGTACGACGGCCACGCCGAGTGGCACGACCGCGAGCTGGCGACGGCGGCTCCGGGGCTCGCGACGCGCGCGGTCGCCGCACGGCTGCTGGGGCACGGCGGGCGGCTGCTCGATGTCGGCTACGCGCTCGAGCGCGTCGAGGAGGCAGGCCGCGAGGACGACGGGTACCCGTTCATCCTCGCGCTGCGGGCGAGGTGCTAGCGTCGAGACGATGACGACGGCGACCCCGACCGGCACCGTCGCGCGGTTCCTGGACGCGCTCGCCGCACGGGACTTCGACGCGGTCGGAGCGTGCTTCGCCGCGGACGCCCGACTGCGGGCGCTCGTCCCGGCGCGGCTCCGCGACGAGGAGGGGCCGGACGCGATCCGCGACCGCTTCGCCTACTGGTACGGCGGCCTCGGGGACTTCGAGCTCACCACCGCGGAGGCGGACGTGTTCGCCGACCGCGTCCGCGTGCGCTACGCGGCGTGCGGGGTGCATCCGACGGACGGGCCGGTCGTCCAGGAGCAGGAGGGCTACGCGACCGTCGTCGACGGCCAGATCGCGACGCTGAACGTCGTCTGCTCCGGGTTCCGTCCGGCGCCGTAGCCGTGGCCGTCGAGACGGCGCGCTGGGACGACCTCCTCGCCGGAGACGAGCTCGCCTACCTCGGCTCCGAGCCCCCGCGCGAGGCGTCGTTCGCACCGGTTCCGCGCGAGGTCGACGAGCGGGTGCGCCAGGCGCTCGCCGGTCGAGGAATCGACCGCCTGTACGCGCACCAGGCCGACGCCTGGGAGGCAGCGCAGCGCGGCGACAACGTGATCGTCACCACGGGCACTGCATCCGGGAAGACACTCGCGTTCAACCTGCCCGTGCTGAGCGCGCTCGCCACCGACCCGAAGCTGCGCGCGCTCTACCTCTACCCGACAAAGGCCCTCGCGCAGGACCAGGCGCGCGCGCTCGCGGAGCTCCGGGTACCACGCGTCCGCGCCGCGATCTACGACGGCGACACGGAGCAGGAGCGCCGCTGGCAGATCCGCCGCTGGGCGAACCTGATCCTGACGAACCCGGACATGCTCCACGTCGGCGTGCTCCCGCACCACGACCGCTGGGGGGACGTGCTCGCGAACCTCCGCTTCGTCGTCGTCGACGAGGCGCACGTGTACCGCGGCGTCTTCGGCTCGCACGTGGCGAACGTCCTGCGCCGGCTGCGACGGCTCGCGCGCGTCTACGGCGCCGAGCCGCAGCTCCTGCTCGCCTCGGCGACGATCGCGAACCCCGGCGACCTGGCGGCGGCACTACTCGGCGAGCCGGCCGCGGTGGTCGCCGACGACGCCGCACCGCGCGCGGAGCGGACGGTCGCGCTCTGGAACCCGCCGCTGCTCGACGAGGAGCTGGGTCTGCGCGCAAGCGCGCTCGGCGAGGCGTCGCGGTTGATGGCCGAGCTCATCTCACGAGGGCTGCGAACGCTCTGCTTCGCAAAGAGCCGCAAGTCAGCCGAGCTGATCCACCGGTTCAC
>DATHTC010000548.1:0-4760 GCA_035463735.1 Gaiellaceae bacterium
GACAAGCGCGAGCGCCGGCGTCAGCGCCGCAGCACCCGGCCCCATGGCCGAGCCAGGTAGCGCCGAGCACGACGGCACGCTTCGGGATCTGGCCGAGCGGCTCGCGCTCGCGCTCGTCGGCGCCGTCGCGCTGTCGGGCGAGCGGGCGGAGCGGCTCGCGGAGGAGCTCGTCGAGGCGGGCGGCGCGAAGGCGCAGGACGCGCGTGTCGCCGTCCGCGACCTCTCCGGCCGGCTCCGTGGCGACGGCGACGCGGCGCGACGGTTGTCGGGGATCTTCCAGGAGCTCGGGCTCGTGACGCGGGAGGAGTGGGAGGAGCTCGACCTGCGCGTGGCGCAGCTCGAGCACCGCGTGCGCCTGCTCGAGGACGGGCCCGCGCCGCCGCCGGGCTAAGCGCGCCAGTCCTCGAACAGCCGCTCGACCGGGTCGCGCAGCTCCGGCCGCGTCAGCACGTAGAGCTGGTCGCCGGCCCGGAGCAGCGTGCCGCCGCGGGGCGGGATCGCGTCGCCGTCGCGCACGATCACCGCGACGAGCGCCTGCCGTGGGAGCCCGAGGTCCCGCACGTGCGTGCCGTCGGGCAGGTCGCCCGGCCGCACGGAGAACTCGACGAGGTCGAGGCCGCGCCCGGCGCTGACCTCGATCGGCGGGCGCCACACGGGCGCGGACACCCGCACGAGGCCGAGGCGCCGCGCGACCGTCTCCAGCGTCGTCCCCTGCAGGAGCGCGGAGACGAGCACGACGAAGAACACGGCGTTGAAGATCGTGTCGCTGTCCTCGATCCCCTCCGACTGTGCGAACGTGGCCAGCACGATCGGGATCGCGCCCCGCAGCCCGGCCCATCCGAGCAGCGTGTGCTCCCGCGGCGAGAAGCCCTGGCCGAGCGTCGACAGCAGCACCGCCGCGGGCCGGGCGACGAACAGGAGCACGACCGTGAGCGCGAGCCCCGGGAGGATCACCGAGCGGAGCTCGCTCGGGAAGACGAGCAGGCCGAGCGCGACGAAGAGCGCGACCTGCGCGAGGAACGCGAGCCCCTGGTGGAACGAGACGATCAGGTGCCGGAACGGCGACCGGGTGTTGCCGACGAACAGGCCGACGACGTAGACGGCGAGGAAGCCGCTGCCGTGGAGGACGTTCGTGAGGCCGTAGGAGAGCGCCGCGGTCGCCACGCTCGCGACGGGGACGAAGGGCTCCATCGTGCTGGGGAGGCGCGCGAACACCGCCGCGGTGACGAGCCCGAGGACGACGCCGAGCACGAGCCCGAGGGCGAGCTCCGCGACGAGCAGGAGCCCGAACCCGGCGGCACCGACCTCGCCCTCGATCCACCCGATCAGCCCGACGGTCAGCGCGACGGCGAAGGGGTCGTTGAGGCCGGACTCCGCCTCGAGCACCCGCGCCAGGCGGCGCCGCAGCGTCGTGAAGCGGAGGGTCGCGAACACGGCCGCGGCGTCGGTCGACGCGACGACCGCGCCGAGGAGGAGCCCCGTGCTGGTGTCGAGGTCGAAGAGGACGGCGGCCGCGAGCCCGGTGATCACGCACGTCACGGCGACGCCCACGGTGGCGAGGAGCGACGCCGTCACGAGCACCGGCCGGAGGCCGCGCCACGCGGTCGTCAGACCGCCTTCGAACAGGATCGCGACGAGCCCCGTGACGCCGATCGCGCGGGCGAGCTCCGGGTCGTCGAAGGGGATCCCGCCCGGGCCGTCCGATCCGAGCAGCATCCCCAGCCCGAGGAAGACGACGAGCAGCGGGACGCCGCTCCGGCTGGCGGCGAACGCACCCACGAGCGCGGCGACGAGGATCGCGCCGACGACGAGGAGCAGCGTGCCTTCCACCTCCGAGGAGCGTGTCACACTGAACCGCGATGGCGACGCAGCCGAAGCAGCGGAATCTCGGACGGCTGTCGGAGATCGCGCAGGTGGCGGTGCGCCACGGGTTCGGCTACGTGCTCGAGTCGCGCAGCCCGTTCCCGCGCCGTGCGCCGGTCGAGCCGGCTACGGCCTCGGAGCGCGGGCGGCACCTGCGCGAGATGCTCGAGGACCTCGGGCCGACGTTCGTGAAGTTCGGCCAGCTGCTGTCGATGCGCCCCGACGTGCTGCCGCCGGACATCATCGCCGAGCTCCGCGGCCTCCAGGACGACGTCAAGGGCTTCCCCTACGGGGACGCGGCCGCGACGATCGAGGCCGAGCTCGACCTGCCAGTCGAGCGGCTCTTCACCGAGTTCGAGGAGACCCCGATCGCCGCTGTGTCGATCGGCCAGGTCCACCGGGCGACGCTGCCGAACGGCGTCCGCGTCGCGGTGAAGGTGCAGCGGCCCGCGGCGCCGCGCCAGATCGAGGCCGACCTCGCGCTCATGTACCAGGCCGCGCGGATCGCGAAGGAGCGGATCCGCGCGTTCGACTTCATCGACACGCGCGCGCTGGTGGACGAGTTCGCCCGCTCGATCCGGCAGGAGCTCGACTACCGCGTCGAGGGGCGCAACGCGGACCAGTTCCGACGCCACTTCGCCGGCAGCCGTGAGGTGCACATCCCGAAGGTCTTCTGGAGCTACACGGGCGCCCGCGTGATCACGACCGAGCTGCTCGAGGGCGTGCAGCTCGCGGACGTCCCGCTCGAGGCGTACACGCTCGACGAGCGCCGCACGCTGGCGCACACGATCGCGGAGGCGTGGATGGCGATGGTCTTCCGCCACGGGTTCTTCCACGCCGACCCGCACCCGGCGAACATCCTCGTGCTCGGCGCACCGGACCGGATCGGCCTCGTCGACTTCGGGCAGGCGGGCAAGCTGACCGACGAGGACGTCTCGAAGGCGACGCGCCTGTTCGTCGACGTCGCCAACGAGAACGTCGACGAGCTGCCGAAGCGGCTCGCCGACCTCGGCGTGCGCTACCCGCGGGAGGTCGAGGAGCAGCTGCGCGCCGAGATCCGCGAGCTCTACTACCGCTACTACGGCGCCTCGATCGCGGAGGTCGACCCGCTGCAGGTCATCCGCGAGGTGTTCGGGCTCATCTACTCGATGAACCTGCGGCTGCCGACGCGGTTCGTGCTGCTCGACAAGGCGATCGCGGCGCTGGGGTCGCAGACGGTCGAGCTCTACCCGGACTTCAACGTGTTCGAGGTCGCGCGGCCGTACGCGCGCGAGCTCGTGCTCTCCCGCTACACGCCGCGGCGCGTCGCGGGGCGGGCGCGGCGCGAGGCGATCGGGCTCGCGCGGGTCGCGAGCGACCTGCCGTACCAGGTGCACGACGTGATGGAGGAGCTGCGGGACGGGCAGATCGAGGTCGGCTTCGTCCACAAGGGACTCGACGACGTCTCGCACAAGCTCGACGTCATGTTCAATCGGCTCGCGGTCGCCCTGATCGTCACGGGCGGGCTGATCGGCTCGAGCCTGATCGGGATCTTCGCCACCTCCGGCCCGCAGCTGTTCGGCGTCCACTTCCTCTCGGTGCTCGGCTTCGTCGGGTCCGTCCTCCTGGGCGCCTGGCTGCTCCTGGGCGTGATCCGCTCCGGCCGGTTGTAGCGCGGGGAACCCTTCGATCACGGGGGAACCCTTCGATCACGGGGGAACCCATGGTTCCCCCGTGGGCCCCATCCTTCGCCGGGTCGCGTTGGTGGGGCGTCGGCTGGCCTCTCGCGCGCATGAAGCGCGCTTCGGCCTGCGTGGCGTCGTCTCCATGGGCTGACCCGAGCGGACGTTGTCGTTGGCCTGCGCGCGCGCCCCTTTCGGGGCGGGCGCTCCGGCCACGTCGCGTCCTCATCGGGGCCGACGTGGTGCGACGGGCGGGATGCGCCCGGCTCCGCCGGGCTGCGATCCCCCGCGTCGTTTCTCGGGGGAACCTGGCGGTTCCCCCTGGCCCCCTCCCTGCTCAGCGCAGGTCGAGGGCCTCGTTCGCGTCGCTCACGAACAGCCCCGGCCGCGGGCCGCCTGCGATCGCGTAGACGCGCCCGCCGAGGGCGGCGACGCCGAGGCCGTGGCGCGGGGTGGGGAGGTCCGGCAGCCGGCTCCACGCGCGCGTGCGCGTGTCGAAGGCGTACACGCTCGCGATCGTCCCGCCCGGCTCCTCGCCGCCAACGGAGACGAGGCGCGTGCCGACGGCCGCGGCGCCCGTGCCACCGCGCGGGTGCGGAATGCCCGTCAGGGACCGCCAGCGGCGCGTGCCCGGTTCGAGGACCTCCAGCGCCTTCAGGTTCGTGTCGATGCCGGCGAGGCGGCCACCGAGCGCGTACACGCGGCCGCCGAGCGCGGCGGCAGCCAGGTGCTCGCGCGGCGTCGGCCCTGGGATCCGGCTCCAGCGCCGCCGGACGAGGTCGAGGACGAGCGCCTGCCGCGCGAGCCGGCCCGGGCCGGCGACCCCGCCGACCACGTAGAGCCGGTTCCCCACGACGGCCGCGGCGGCGGCCGCGCGTGGCTCCGGCATTCGCGGGAGCGCGCGCCAGCGGCCGCGGACGAGCGCGTAGGCGGCGCGCGCGGGCGTGCCGCGGGCGACGTAGCCGCCCGCGACAAGTAGGCGGCCGCGCCAGGCCGCGGCTGCGGCGTGGTTCACGGCGAGGGGATAGTCGGGCAGCCGGCGCCAGGCGTCGCGGGCGGGTGCGTAGGCGTCGGCGCGGCGCGAGCTCGAGCCGTCCGCGCGGTAGCCGCCCACGACGCCGATCTCGCTCCCGAAGCGGGCGGCGGCGACCTCGGTGCGCGGCTCCGGGACGGCCGCGGCCGGCGCCCACGCGTCGCGCTGAGCCGCGGCGGCGGCCGCGGCACTGACCGCGACCA
>DATHTC010000549.1:0-7717 GCA_035463735.1 Gaiellaceae bacterium
CGAAGGCGTCGAGGTCGCCCGCCGCGAAGCCGCGGCGCCGCGCGCGCTCGAAGGCCGGGTCCGCGGTGAGCTTGACCACGTACGGGCGCCCCGCGAGTCGTGCCCCTGCCGCGCTGCGTCCGAGCATCCCCGTCGTGTAGACGACGTCAGCAGGCCGGGCCCGCCGCGCGACCTCCCAGGCCGCACGCAGGTGGCGCACGCCCGGCGGCAGCGCCCGCGGCGTCCAGTGCACCGGATACGCCTCCTGCGCCGGCGGCGCGTCCGCGGTCGTCACCGCCTCGACGCGGTGGCCACGCGAGCGCAGGAACGCGGCGACCTCGGGCGCGTGGGAGGCGGGGCCGCCGACGTCGGGCGGCCAGATCCCGCTGACGACGAGGACCTTCACTGCGGGACGGGCACGGGGAAGCGCCGCACGCGGGCGAACAGGAGCACCCACGCGGCGGCGAAGACGACGGTGGCGGCGAGCAGCGCCCCGGCGGCGCCGGTCGCGCCCCAGGCGGCGCCGAAGGCGAGCGTCAGCGGCACGAGCACGAGCGTCTCGAGCCCGTGGGTCGCGACGCGCAGGTTCGGCCGCCCGATCGTGACCGGGAACGACTTCGTCCAGCCGAACACGAACTGGAGCACGGCGGCGAGCAGGACGAGCCGCGCCGCGTCGGTCGCCGCGACGAAGTCCTCCCCGAAGACGAGCCGGATCAGGTCCGGCATAAGCCACAGCAGCGGCACGAGCAGCACCGCCGTCAGCGCCGCGGCGCCTGCGCTGTACCGTCGTACGCCCGCGAAGACCCGCTCGCGCTCGCCGCGCTCCCAGTCGCGGGTCTGCTCGGTGAGAAGGATCATCCGCACGGGCGCGGACAGGGTGCCGAACGCCTGCTGGGGCACGAGCGCGGCCCGGAAGAGGCCGACCTGCACGGCCGGCGCGACGAGGCCCAGCAGGAGCGGCGCGAGCGACGTCCGGAGCGAGACGACGCCGGTCGCGAGGCTCGACTGGAGGACGAACCGGCGGAGCTCGCGGCTCTCGGCCGTGAGGGGCTGCTCCGGCGCGGAGGGGAAGCGGCGGAAGGCGGCCCCTCCGGCGACAGCGACGCACGCGGTCGCGACGACCTGTCCGAGCACCATCCCCGCGACCGCCTCGGCGACCCCGTAGGACGCCCCGACGGCGATCCCCACCAGCCGGAGGCCCATCGACAGCGCCAGGAGCCCGCCGCGCACGTCGTAGCGCCCACGCAGGAGCAGCGCGGTCGCCGCGGGTCCCTCGGGCGCCTGCACGAGCGGGAGCAGCGCGGCGATCGCGAGCGGCAGCGCCAGCCCGTCCGCGTCGAACAGGGCATCGGCGACCGGCGCCAGCGCGAGGAGCGCGAGGCCGGCGAGCACGGCCCCCGCGAGCTTGAGGAGCAGCGCCCGCGAGAACAGCCGCCGCAGCCGCCCCCACTGCTCCGCCGTCACGTAGCGGAAGCCGTACTTCGTCAGCGCCTCCTCGACGGTGAGGTCGAGCAGCGTCTGGAGCAGACCGACGGCGGCGACGACGATCGCGAACAGGGCGAAGTCGTCGACCCCGAGCAGACGCGCGGCGACAACGGTGGCGAGGAAGCCGAGAAGCGCCGAGAGGTAGATGCCCGCGGCCGTCGTCGAGCGGCGACGAGTGAGCCGCGAGGCCATGACCCGGCGAGTATAGTGCCGCCCCGTTGGCCACCCGCCTGCTCACTCCGGCGCTCGGACAGCGTCTCGGAGCCCGGCCGGCGGCCGTCGCGGCGCTCGCGCTGCCGGCGCTCTTCCTCCACGCCGACTTCCAGCCGACGGCCTCGTTCCCGCTCTCCTCGACCGACGTCGACGTCCGCCTCTCCGACGTCGCCGTCCTCGCGGTGCTGGCGGCCGCAATCGTGGACGGCAGGCGCCGCGGGTTCGGTGTGCTCGCCGCCGGCCGCTGGGCGTGGGCCGCCGCGGCGGGCCTCGTGGCGTGGGTGGCCGCGGCCGCGGCCTACGGCCCGCTCGTCCTCGACGGCTACCCGCTCGCGGAGAACGCGGTCACCGCGGCGAAGTTCGCCGAGTACGCGCTGCTCGCACCCGCGTTCGCGCTGCTCGTTCGCGACCGCGACGACCTCCGCCCGATCGCCGTCGCACTCGTGGTCTGGAGCGCGGTCGCCACGGCGGTCGGCCTGCTCCAGCTCGCCGGGCTCCACCTGTTCGACGTCAGCGACCCGGGCCGGCAGCGCTCCTTCCTCGGCCACCACGACTTCGCCGCGCTGTCGGGCGCCTCCCTGCTGCTCGGGCTCGCGCTGCTCGTGCTCGAGGACCGGCGGCGGTCCCTGCCGCTCGCCGCTGGGGCGATCGGGCTGGTGCTGGCGGCGCCGCTCGCCGGCGTGCTCGGGCTCGCGCTCGGCGTCGGCGCGCTCCTCGTGCTCGCGCGGGTCCTGCGGCCCTACCCGTGGCGGCGCGCAGCGGTCGCCGTCGCTGCGGTCTTCGTCGTCGCCGCCGGCACCGCCGCGATGCGCTCCGAGACGCTCACGGACTTCGTCCGCTTCCTCGGTGCCGACGAGCCGACCGAGGACATCGAGAGCTACTCGCAGCGGACGCTGCTGCTCTACATCGGCGGCCGCATCTTCCTCGACCATCCGCTCGTGGGCGTCGGCCTGCGCGGGTCGGAGGAGCCGGCTGCGTTCGAGCCGTACCTCGCCGATGCGCGCGCGCGCTTCCCGGACGCGTCGCCGCTCGCGTTCCCCGCACCGGACCGCAGGTACGGCGTGCAGAGTCTCTACGTGCAGTCCCTCGCCGACCTGGGAGTCGTGGGCGCCGCGCTCCTCGTCGCGCTGCTCGGGGCTGCGCTCGCGCTCGCCCGGCGCAACCCCGCGGGGGTGCTCGGCCTCCTGTGGCTGCTGCTCTGCGTCGGCCTCTGGGGCGCGCAGGGTCTCGTCGCCGGGATCCCGCTCGGGGCGCTGACCTGGATCGCGATCGGGCTGCTCGCCTCCGGCGCGGCGCGAGAGGAGCGCGCGTGATCCGCGCGTTTCTGGGGCGACGCTCGCGGCGCGGGGCCGGAGGGCACAGTGCGCGAGGTACGGGCCTGGAGAGCACCGTGCCGCGAGCGTCGTCAGGCGGTGGCGGAGCCCGGCTCTGCCGGGCGGGAGCCGACGCCGACCAGGGGCGCGCGTGAGCGGAGAGGACAAGCGGCACCCGTCGCGCAGCTCCCCGACCTACGCCGTGCGCGCGCCGCTCGTGCGCTGGCTGCGCGAGGAGTCCGACCGGCTCGCGCGCGAGGGGAGGCGCGTGCGCATCCTCGACGTCGGCAGCGGGCCGAAGCCGTACGAGCCGCTCTTCGCCGCCGGCGCCGACGCGTACGTCGGCGTCGACCTCGCGGGCTCCGACCTCGTGGGCACGGTCGAGGCGCTCCCCGTCCCGGACGGAAGCTACGACGTCGTCCTCTGCAACCAGGTGCTCGAGCACTGCGCGGACCCGGCACAGGCCGTCCGCGAGCTGCGCCGGGTGACGGCACCGGGCGGCCGCGTGCTCGCGTCCACCCACGGGGTGCAGGTGTACCATCCCGCGCCGGACGATCTCTGGCGCTGGACGCACGCGGGGCTCGAGCGCCTGTTCCACGAGAACGGCGACTGGAGCGCGGTGAGCGTGCGACCGGGGTCCGGGACGGCCGCCTGCGTCGGGATGATCGTCGGCACCTTCATGCACCTGCTCGCCAAGCGCCTCGGCGTGCCCGCGCTCGCGAAGCCCGTGATCGCGCTCCTCAACGCCGCCGGCGAGGCGCTCGACGCGCGCGTGCCCGCGCTGCGCGAGCCGCAGCCGGGGACGCTGTTCGCCAACTACCACGTCGTCGCGGAGGTGGCGTAGTGGCGCGCAAGGTCCTCGTCACCGGCGGCGGCGGGTTCATCGGCTCGAACCTCGTTCGCGGCCTCCTCCGGCGCGGCGACGACGTCCGCGTGCTCGACAACTTCTCCACGGGGAGCCGGTCGAACCTCGAGGAGTTCGAGCACGACGTCGAGGTGGTCGAGGGCGAGCTGCGCTCGTACGAGCGCGTCCACAACGCCGTCCGCGGCGTCGAGCTCGTCTTCCACGTCGGCGCGCTGGGGTCGGTGCCTCGTTCGGTCCAGGACCCGCTGACGACGAGCGCGGTCAACGTCGAGGGGACGCTCAACGTCCTTCTCGCCGCCCGCGACGAAGGGATCCGCCGCGTGATCTACGCCTCCTCCTCGTCGGTCTACGGCTCGGCGGTCGAGCTGCCGGCGCGGGAAGGGGCGCCCGTCGACCCGATCTCGCCGTACGGCGTCGCGAAGCTCGCCGCGGAGCGCTACTGCGTCTCGTTCAGCCGCGTCTACCACTCGTTCGAGACGGTCGTGCTGCGCTACTTCAACGTCTTCGGCCCGCGCCAGAGCCCACAGTCGCAATACGCGGCGGTCGTGCCGCTCTTCATCACGGCGATCGCCGCCGGCGAGCCCATCACGATCTTCGGCGACGGCGAGCAGTCGCGAGACTTCACGTACGTCGACAACGTCGTCGAGGCGAACCTGCGGGCCGCGGAGGCCGAGCGGGCGAACGGGCGCATCTTCAACGTCGCCGCCGGCTCCCCGCGCAGCGTCAACCAGTTGGCGGAGACGGTCGCGGGCCTGCTGGGGAAGCCGGTGGAGCGGCGCTACGGCGACCCGCGGCCGGGCGACCTCCGCGACTCCTACGCGGACATCGGCGCCGCGCGCGAGGTGCTCGGCTGGGAGCCCGAGGTCGCGTTCGAGGACGGCCTCCGCCGCACCGCCGAGGCCCTGCTTGACTGAGCGGGGCGCTCCGGTCCGCGTGCTGCGCGTGATCGCGCGGCTGAACGTCGGCGGGCCCGCCCTCCACGTCGCCTACCTCTCCGCCGGCCTGCAGGACCGTGGCTACGAGACGACGCTCGTCGCAGGCGAGCTCGCGCGCGGGGAGGAGTCGATGGCCTTCGTGGCCGAGCGGCGCGGCGTCGAGGTGCGTGCCGTCTCGGAGCTGCGGCGGCAGGTCTCGCCCGTGCGGGACGTCGTGGCCGCCTTCCGCCTCGCGCGACTGATCCGAGAGCTGCGCCCCCACGTGGTGCACACGCACACGGCGAAGGCGGGAGCCGTCGGCCGCGTGGCGGTGCTCCTCTCCGGCGTGCGGCCGCGGCCGGTCGTCGTGCACACGTTCCACGGGCACGTGCTGCGCGGCTACTTCGGCCCGGTCACGGCGGCGGGGTTCCGGCTGCTCGAGCGCGCGCTCGCCCGCACCACCGACGCGCTCGTCGCCGTCAGCCCGCAGGTGCGCGACGACCTCGTGCGGCTCGGCGTCGCACCGCCGGAGAAGTTCGTGGTCGTCCGGCTCGGGATCGAGCTGGACGAGCGTGTCCGGGGAACGAACGGGTCACGCGCGGAGACGCGTCGGCTGCTCGGCGTCCCCGACGGCCGCTTCCTCGTCGGCTGGATGGGACGGATGACGGCGGTGAAACGGACCGACGACGTGCTGCTCGCCTTCGCGAAGCTCCGCGCGCGCGGCACCGACGCGGCCCTCTGCCTCGTCGGCGACGGCCCCGACCGCGACGACGTCGAGGAGCGGGCCCACGAGCTCGGGATCGCCCGCGACTGCTTCTACCTCGGCTACCAGGACGCCGTCGCCGGCTGGTACGCGGCCTTCGACGCGCTCGTGCTCCCGTCCGCGAACGAGGGCACGCCGGTGAGCGTGATCGAGGCGCTCGCGGCGCAGCGGCCGGTGGTGGCGACGCGCGTCGGCGGCGTCCCGGACGTCGTCCGCGACGGCGTCGACGGCTACCTGGTCGACCCAGGCGACGTGGACGCCCTCGCCGAGCGGCTCGGGTCGCTCGCGTCCGACCCCGCCCTCCGCGAGCGGATGGGCGAGGCCGGACGGGAGCGGGTGCTGCGGCGCTACGCGGTCGAGCGGCTGGTCGACGACGTCGACCGGCTCTACCGCTGCTTGCTCAGCGCAGGGCGCGGAAGGCGTTGAACGACGGCTTCTTCGCCCAGCGCGAGGTGACGAGGCCCGACTGCCAGCCGACCGGGATGTTCGTGTCGTCCTTGAGCATGAACCAGGTGAACATGTCGATCCGCGGGTGCCGCTTCGCGATCGCCCACGCCTGGCGCATGTAGACGCTCTGCTGCGCGAGGCTGACGGCGAACAGCCGGTCGGGCCGGGTCTGGTAGCCGTACTCGGTGATCCAGATGCGCATCCGGTTCCCGTAGAGCCGGCGCAGCTCCTTGTCGAGGTCGTTGATGTTCCCGAGCTGGACCGCCGTCCTCGACTTCGGCTTCGCGGTCGGCTTCTCCGTACGGTGCCCGTAGTACGGGTGGTGGGCGTAGGCGTCGAAGCCGCGGGCCCCCCAGCGCTTCATCCCGCGCAGGAACGCGAGCGGCGACACGGACGGCCGCGAGCTGCGGGGCGCGTTGTTCCCGCGCGGCGCGGTCACGCCGCAGGCGACCCTCTGGCCGCGGATGAGCGTGCCCTTGACGCCCTGGACGATCGCGTTGCAGATCCTGGCGTAGCTCTGCGGCGACGTGAAGGTGCGCCGGTTCCGCGTCTGCTCGAGGAAGACGGGGTTGTTGGGCTCGTTCCAGGCCGCCCAGTAGCGCACGGCGGGGAGCACCCGTCCGTCGGAGGGCAGCTTGAACGAGCCGCTGTAGCGGGTCGCGGCCGCGAAGGCGAAGTCGCGCAACTGCGCGTAGAAACGCGCGTTCGAGGGCGGCACGCGGGCGGCCTTGCCGCCGTTCGCCCACCGCGGCGTGCCGACGATCGAGAACATCACCTGCAGCCCGTTCTCGTTCGCGTAGTTGACCGCGCGGTCGTACAGCTCCCAGTTGTACTGGCCGTCGTTCGGGTCGTACGGCCGCACGGTCGGGTCGACCCCGGCGACGCCGAGCGGGCCGCCCCAGTGCAGGTTGATCCGCACGATCTTCGTGCCGAGCTGCTTCATCATCGGGAACGTGACCGTCGGGTCGCCGGTGAGCGTGTTCCCGTCGTCGTAGAGCCCCTTGAGCAGGTTCCGCGAGGCCGAGGCCGTCGACGCGGTCACGGCGGCGGCGGCGAGCGCCGCGGCCGCGGCGACGAGGGCGATGCGCTTAGACAGCAAGCGGTGACTCCTTCCCCTCGATCGACAGCATCTTGCGGAGGCCGTCCTCGAGGTTGATTTCCGGTTTCCAGCCGAGCAGCTGCGTCGCCCGCGTGATGTCGGGCTGACGCACCTGCGGGTCGTCCACGGGCAGCGCCTCGAACACGATCTCGCTGCGCGAGCCGGTGACCTTGATCACCGTCCTGGCCAGCTCGAGCAGCGTGAACTCGTTCGGGTTGCCGATGTTCACCGGCAGGTGCT
The DNA here is from genome assembly GCA_035463735.1 of Gaiellaceae bacterium. Classification (GTDB taxonomy): domain Bacteria; phylum Actinomycetota; class Thermoleophilia; order Gaiellales; family Gaiellaceae; genus DATHTC01. Next base: position 7,319 of record DATHTC010000549.1, read on the forward strand.
CCTCGGAGTGCGCGAGCAGGTACAGCCCGCGGATCAGGTCGTCCACGTAGCAGAAGCTGCGGGTCTGCGAGCCGTCGCCGAACACCGTCAGCGGCTCGTTCGCGAGTGCTTGACGCACGAAGGTGGGGATCGCGCGCCCGTCGTGGGGGCGCATCCGCGGCCCGTAGGTGTTGAAGATCCGGACGATGCAGGTGTCCACGCCCTGCTGGCGGTGGTAGGCCATGGTCAGCGCCTCGGCGTAGCGCTTCGCCTCGTCGTAGACGCCGCGGGGGCCGATCGGGTTCACGTTCCCCCAGTAGTCCTCGGGCTGCGGGTGGATCTCGGGGTCGCCGTAGACCTCCGAGGTGGAGGCGAGCAGGAAGCGGGAGCGCTTGAACTTCGCCACCCCGAGCATGTGGT
>DATHTC010000550.1:0-5728 GCA_035463735.1 Gaiellaceae bacterium
GCGCGTACGACGCCCTCGAGGGAGCCGTCCGCGACGGCGCCGCCGAGGCCGACGCGATCGCGGCGGCCGCGCCGATCCGCGAGGCCGGGTTCGCGATCTACGACGACCTCGTGCACGGCTACGGCGTCGACATTCTGCCGCCGATCGTCGATCGCGAGGCGTTCGCTCGTCCGCCGTCGGAGCCGGGCATGCGCTTCGAGGCGGGCATGGCGGTCGTGCTCCAGCCGAACCCGGTCACGCCCGACGAGCGGATGGGGCTGCAGCTCGGCGGGCTCGTGATCGTCCGGGCGGACGGCTGCGAACGCCTGCACCGCGTCCCGCTGGCACCGCTCGTCGCCGCGCAATGAGCACGACGGCCGGGACCGATCCGCTGGGCGTCGCGCTCCTCGGGGCCACGGGAATGTGGGGGCCGCGGCTCGCGGAGGCAGGCAGGCGGAGCGGAAGCGTGCGCGTCGTCACCGCCCACGCCCGCGACAGGGAGCGGCTGGAGGAGGCGGCTGCGCGGCTCGGCGCCGAGCCCGCCGCGACCCTCGACGCCGCTCTCGGGCATCCGAAGGTGGAGGCGGTGCTGATCGTCACGCCGAACGACGTCCACGCCGAGCAGGCGCTCGCGGCCGCCGACCGCGGCCTGCACGCGTTCGTCGAGAAGCCGCTCGCCGACACGGTCGTCGCAGCCGAGCGGGTGCGCGAGGCGTTCGACGAGGCCGGGCTCGTGCTCGCCGTCGGTCACGAGATGCGCCGCCTCGGGGCCGCCCGGCGGGCAAAGGAGCTCGTCGACGAGGGCGCGCTGGGAACGGTCGTGCTGGCGGAGGCGAACTGGTCGCTCACGTCGCGCCTGAGCCCGTCGGCCTGGCGCTGGTACCGGGACCGCGCGCCCGGAGGCCCGCTGCTCCAGCTCGGGATCCACCACGCCGACACGCTCTCCTATCTGCTCGGGCCGATCGTCCGCTCGTCGGGGTCGTTCGGGCACGTCGCGACGGAGGCGGAGAGTGACGACGTCGGCGTCGTCACCCTCGATTTCGCCGGTGGCGCGCGCGGCGTGATCAGCGGCAGCTACGTCTCGCCGCGGACGTACTTCCTGCGCCTCTACGGGACGGAGGGCGTGCTCGAGTACGTCGGCGACCTCTCCGTCTGGCCGCGCGCGGAGGCGTTCGACGCCGCGAGCACGCTCACGCTGCGGACCGCGGACGGCGCGCAGCCGGTCTCGTTCACGCCGCGCGACCCGCTCGCGGAGCAGCTCGACGAGTTCGCCCGCTGCATCCGCGAGGGCGGGCGGCCGGAGACGGGCGGCGAGGAGGGGATCGCGGCGCTGCGCGTGATCGAGGAGGCGCTCGCGTGACCTGGGTCGGGCGGCCCGTGCGCCGCCGCGAGGACGTCCGCTTCCTCACCGGCGCCGCCCGCTACCTCGACGACCTCGAGCCGGAGGGCGCGCTCCACGTCGCCTTCGCGCGCAGCCTGGTGGCGCACGCGCGCGTCAGCGGCCTCGACCTCGACGCCGCGCGGGCCGTGCCGGGGGTCGCGGCGATCCTCACGGGCGACGACCTCGCGGACGTCGGGCCGCTGCCGGCGATCGGGGTCGAGGGCGCCTGGCTCGCGCCGGCGGCCCATCCCGTGCTCGCGCGCGGCAAGGTGCGGTATGCGGGCGAGGCCGTCGCGCTCGTCGCTGCCGAGTCGCGCGCCGCGGCGGAGGACGCGGCCGAGCTCGTCGAGGTGGACTACGACCTGCTCGACCCGGTGCTCCAGGCGCGCGGCGGAGGCGCGACGGCCGTGCACGATGACGTCGCGGACAACGTGCTCCTGCGGTGGTCACGGCAGTCCGGCGACCCGGACGGCGCGTTCGCCGCCGCCGTCCACGTCGCCCGGCGGACGTACCGGATCCCGCGGCTCGTGGCGGCGCCGCTGGAGGCGCGCGGCGCGATCGCCTCGTACGACGAGGCCGCCGACCTGCTCACCGTGTGGCTCTCCGCGCAGGACCCGCACCGCCCGCTCGCACAGCTCGCGCCGACGCTGGGGCGCCCACCGGAGTCGATCCGCGTCGTCGTCCCCGACGTCGGCGGCGCCTTCGGCTCGAAGGGCGCACTCGCGCCCGAGGCGGCCGCCGTTGCCGCGGCCGCGATCCGCCTCGGCCGGCCGCTGAAGTGGGTCGAGGACCGGCTGGAGAACTTCCTCGCGTCCTCGCAGGGCCGCGGGCTGGAGGCGGACGTCGAGCTCGCGCTCGACGGCGAGGGCCGGATGCTCGCGCTCCGTGCGCGCCTGCTCGCCGACCTCGGCGCGTACCTCCTGCCGACGACGGCGGTCTCGCCGCACACGACGGCGATGCTGAGCACCGGTACGTATGCGATCCAGGACGTCGACGTCGAGGTCGTGGGCGTCGCGACCACGAAGGTCCCGACCGGGCCGTACCGCGGAGCCGGACGCCCCGAGGCCGCGTACCTGATCGAGCGGCTCGTCGACGCCGCCGCGCGCGAGCTCGACCTCGACCCGCTCGAGCTCCGGCGCCGCAACTTCGTCCGCGAGTTCCCGTACCGCACGGCGATGGGCTGGACGTACGACTCCGGCGACTACGAGCGCTGCCTGGACGCGGCCGTCGTCCTGCTCGAGCCGGAGCGCTGGCGCGACCGCCCGGGTCACGGTCGCGTCGGGATCGGCTACGGCATGTATGTCGAGCGCTGCGGCGGCCTCTGGGAGTCGGCCGTCGTGCGCGTGGAGGCCGATGGCCGCATCGTCGTCCGCACCGGCTCGTCGCCGCACGGGCAGGGGCACGAGACGACGTTCGCGCAGATCGTCGCCGACCGGCTCGGCGTCGGGCCCGACGAGGTCGAGATCCGCTGGGGCGACTCCCAGCTGGGGCCCGCGGGCGTCGGCACGTTCGCGAGCCGCTCGACCGCGATGGGCGGCTCCGCGCTCCTCGCCGCGCTCGACGCCCTCGACGCGGAGCGGCGGCGCGTCGGCGAGGAGCTCGACGTGCGCCAGGCGGCGGCGCGTGCGGGCGGGCTCGAGGCGTCCGGCCGCTTCAGCTCCGAGCTCGTGTTCTCGTCGGGGGCGTACGGCGCGGCCGTCGAGCTCGACGAGGCGACGGGACGGCTCGAGGTGCTGCGGGTCGCGGCCGTCGACGACGCCGGCCGGATCGTGAACCCGCTACTCGCGGAGGGGCAGGTGGTCGGCTCGACCGTCCAGGGCCTGGGCGAGGCGCTTGTGGAGGCGGTCGCGCACGACGAGACGGGGCAGCAGATCACCGCCTCGTTCGCGGACTACCACCTGCTCACCGCCGTCGAGACGCCCGAGATCGAGGCCCGCTTCGTGGAGACGCCGTCGCCGTCGAACCCGCTGGGGGCGAAGGGGATCGGCGAGGGCGGCTCGATCGCGACGCCGGGCGCGGTCGCGAACGCCGTCACCGACGCGCTCGGTGGCGTCGAGCTCGACCTGCCGTTCACGGAGGAGGCGCTGTGGCGGGCGCTTCGGGAACGCGGCTCGTGAAGCCGGTGCCGTTCGCCTACGACGCGCCCCGCTCGGTGGACGAGGCGCTCGCGCTCGCGGCGGAGCACGGCGACGAGGCGAAGCTGCTCGCGGGCGGCCAGAGCCTCGTGCCGCTGCTCAACTTCCGGCTGCTGCGCCCGGCGCGGCTGATCGACCTGAACGGCGTCGAGGCGCTGGCCGGGATCGATGCGGGCGAGACGCTCCGGCTCGGGGCGATGACGCGCGCGCGGGCGCTCGAGCGCTCGCCGGAGGTCGCGGCGCGCTGGCCGCTGCTCGTCCAGGCCATGCGGTTCTCGGGGCATCCACAGATCCGCAACCGCGGCACCGTCGGCGGCTCGTGCGCGCACGCCGATCCCGCCTCCGAGCTGCCGTGCTCGCTGCTCGCGCTCGACGCGCGCATGCGGCTGCGCTCCGAGCGTGGCGAGCGGACGGTGGACGCGCGCGACTTCTTCCTCTCGACGTTCTGGACGGCGCTGGAGCCCGGCGAGCTGCTCGTCGAGATCCAGGTGCCGGCGCTGTCGTCGCGCACCGGCACGGCCTTCCTCGAGCACGCGCGCGTCCACGGCGACTTCGCGCTCGCCGGAGCGGCCGCCGTCGTCACGCTGGGGGAGGGGGGCGCGGTGGAGCGAGCCGCCGTCGCGCTGTGCGCAGTCGCCGACCGGCCGATCCGGGTCCCCGACGCGGAGGCCGCGCTCGCGGGACGGCGCCTCGACGACGACGCGGCACGCGAGGCGGGCGCACTGGCGGCGGCGGCCGCCGAGCCGACGAGCCGCGACGCGGAGTACCGCCGTGCGCTCGGCGCGGAGCTCGTCCGTCGCGCGCTGCTCGACGCCGCGGGAAGGGCGGCCGCGTGAGGGTCGCGCTCGAGGTGAACGGGCGCCTCTGCGAGGGCGAGGCCGAGCCGCGGACGCTGCTGTCGGACTTCCTCCGCCACGAGCTGGGGCTGACCGGGACGAACGTCGGCTGCGAACACGGCGTCTGCGGTGCCTGCACGGTGCAGCTCGACGGCGAGCCGATCCGCTCGTGCCTGATGCTGGCGGTGCAGGCCGAGGGCCGCTCGCTGCGCACCGTCGAGGGGCTCGCGCCGCGCGAGGGCGGCCTGCACCCGCTGCAGGAGGCCTTCCAGGAGGCGCACGCGCTCCAGTGCGGCTTCTGCACGCCGGGGTTCCTGCTGTCGCTGGAGGCGTTCCTGCGCGAGCGCCCCGACCCGACGGACGACGAGATCCGCGAGTCCCTCGCCGGCAACCTCTGCCGCTGCACGGGCTACCTGCCGATGATCGAGGCCGTGCGCCTCGCCGCCCCGCGCCTGCGCGCGTCCCCTTGACGCCACGCCGCGGCGGGGGGAGAACTCGCCGGTGGACGACGCGGCGCCCGAGGCGCTCGCACTGGGCGAGCGGCAGGTGGAGTTCCTCGAGCGTTGGGCCCGCGCGGGCGAGGCCGAGCGCCTGCGGGACTTCGCGCTCGGGCTCCTCGACCGCTCGCGCACGGACGACCGCGTCGCGCTCGTGTGGCACGTCGCGAGACTGCTCGCGCTCACGCCGGGCCTCGACTTCGCGCTCGCGCTCCGCGACCTCGCGCGCGAGCTCGACCCCCGCGAGCTTGCCGCGCGGGCCGCTGACGCCCAGCCGGTCGACGTGTGCGCCGAGCTCGTCGCCGGCGCGCAGCCCACCAACGAGGAGTTCATTGCCTGCCTCGTCCAGGAGCTCGTCCTCCGCCGCCGGTCGCTCGAGCACGAGCCGTTCGCGTCGTTCTGGCGCGGGCTCGCGTCGCGCGGGCACCCGCTCGCCTGGCTCCCGCTGCGGCTTGCGACGGTCGAAGGCGCTCCGCAGCTGCCGTGGTACTCCGTCCACGGCGAAGGGGTGGCGCGCGTCGGCGAACTCGACGGCCCGGACCAGCCGGATGACGCTGCCGCGCCGTCCGTCGGACCGGTGGCGGCCGAGACGACGACAAACGCCGACCGGGAGCGCATCGGCGCGGCCGTCGCGACCTGGGGCGGAAAGCAGGAGGCGCGCGTGTTCGCGCTCCTGGCCGACGCACCGTCCGAGTCGCTCCCGGCTGTTCTCGCCGGCGCGGGCCTCGAGTGCCTCGGGCTGCGTCCGCGCCGGTTCCTCCGGCGCCGGGGCGGCATCGCCCGGGGCCGCGTCGTCGCGCCGGCCGAGGCGTTCGCGCTCGCCTTCGACGCCGCCTCCTGCGTCGCCGCCGGCGGCACCCGCCTCGCTGTCCTCGCCGCCACCGACACCGACTAGGGGAC
>DATHTC010000551.1:0-1739 GCA_035463735.1 Gaiellaceae bacterium
CTTCGTGCCGTCGGGCGACCATGTCGGGTCGACCGCGCGGCCGGCGGTCTCCGGCGACGAGGTCACCCGGGTCGGCGTGCGCGAGGCGAGGTCGAGCACCCACACCTGGGCGCCGGCGAGCGCCTCGCTCACCGCCAGCGGCGTCGGCTCGGTCTCGTGCCCGCCGCACGCGTCGTCCTCCCCGTCGTCGTGGTCGCCGGTCGAGCAGCCGCCCTTCCCGTGGCTTCCGCCGCCGTCGTCGTAGGCGACCCAAGCGCCGTCGGGCGACAGCTCCGGGTTCGCCTCGTGGGCAGGCGTATCCGTCAGTTGCGTCACGCTCCCGTCGGCCGCGCGCAGGTAGAGCTCGGAGTCGGTCGAGCCGTCCTCCGCGGGCGCGGTGCTCGCGAAGACGACCGCCCCGCCCCGCGCGTGCGGCGTCGAGTCGTAGTGCTGGGAGTAGCCGGCGCCCTGCGTCAGCTTGACGGCGGTCCCGCCGTCGACAGCCGACGAGTAGACGGCGCTCGGCGCGTCGTACGCCCCGGCGGTGTGCGCGCCGCCCTTGCCCGCGGGCGGCCCGGCGGCGGATGCGGCGAGCGTCGCGACGAGCAGCGCGAGCGCGGCGACCACCAGCGCGGCGCCCAGCGTGTGCGCGCGCCCTCCGCTCGGGTTTGTCACGGCCGTGTTCATGGCAGCCTTCCCTCCCCTACCGGTGGCGCTCGACGCTGTACGTCCGGTCGAGCCTCGTGTCGAGACGCGCGACGTCGCGCCCGCGACCGCCGTTCAGCCAGTCGCGGTTCCCGTCGCGCGCGAAGAGCAGGTCGTTGCCGGCGCCGGCGAAGAGCCGGTCGACGCCCTCGCCCCGGACGTGGACGAGCGTGTCGTTGCCGGCCCCGCCGTAGACCGCGTCGTTGCCCGCCTTGCCGTACAGGACGTCGTCGCCCGCCCCGCCGTTCAGGAGGTCGTTGCCGGCCCCGCCGTAGATCGTGTCGTTGCCCGGCCCGCCGTAGATGACGTCGTTGCCGCCGAGGCCCGCGATCCGGTCGTTGCCGCCGCCCGCGACGATCACGTCGCGGCGGGGTGTCCCGACGAGGACGTCGTTGCCCGCGGTGCCGGTGATCAGGGCGCCGGCGCTGCCCGCGGCGGGGGGCTGCGGCGCGCCCGGCGTCGTCGGCGGTCGCCCGGGCGTCTGCGGCGGCCCGCCCCCCGGGGTGCTACCCGTCGTGGTGGTGGCGGTTGTCGTGGTGCCGCCGGGTGAGCCCGGGCTCGTCGTCACCGACGTGGTCGTCGTCGCCGTGTTGTTGGACGGGAGCGGGTCGACGAGGTCGGGGTTCGTGTCGTCCGGCGTGAGCGAGACCACGGCCGTGTTCGTCAGCGTGCCGGTCGCCGTTGCCCTCGCGACGATCGTGACCGTGGCGACCGCGCTGCCGCGCTCGCCCTTGGGCAGGTCGCCGAGCGCGACGGTCACGACGTTCCCCGCGACGCTCACCGTCGGCGTGAAGGTGGGCTCCTCGGGCTCCTCCTCGCCGTGCTCCGACGGGGTCAGCACGGCGGCCGCGGAGAGGTACTGCAGGCCCGCGGGGAGCGTGTCGACGAGGGTGACGCCCGGCGCCGTCAGGGGGCCGCCGTTCACGACCGGGATCGTGTACGTCACCGTCGCGCCGGTGACGACCGCCGCCGGGGCTCCCGTCTTCGTGATCCGGAGGTCGGCGGCGGGAACCGCGTCCTGCGTGCTCTCGAAGACGATCGTGCCGTCCGGCGCG
>DATHTC010000552.1:0-4461 GCA_035463735.1 Gaiellaceae bacterium
GTACCTGGTACGAACCTGGTACGCCAGGTGCTAAAGCCGCCCTGCGAGCAGGCATTTTTCGACCGCGGTCGGTGGCGGCGGAGCCGGCTGCGGTCCCAGGTACGTACCTGGTACCGCGCACGCCCCACGTACTCGCCGCGGCGCCGCGGCCGCCTGGCCGTTCGAGGTCGTGGGCTAGGGCCGGTCGCGCGCGCCCGTCGTCCCGGCGCCGTCCGAGGAGGCGTCGTCGCCCTGGAGGAACGGGTACCGGTAGTCCCGCGGCGGGACGAACGTCTCCTTGATCGTGCGGGGGCTCGTCCACCGGATCAGGTTCCACATCGAGCCGGCCTTGTCGTTGGTCCCGGACGCGCGCGCGCCGCCGAACGGCTGCTGGCCGACGATCGCCCCCGTCGGCTTGTCGTTGACGTAGAAGTTGCCGGCGGCGTACTCGAGCGCCCGGTCGGCCTCCTCGATCGCCTCGCGGTCGCGGGCGAAGACCGCGCCCGTGAGCCCGTACGGCGCCGTCTCGTCCACGAGCTCGAGCGTGTCCTGCCACGCGTCGTCGGGGTAGACGAACGTGGTCACGATCGGGCCGAACAGCTCCTCGCGCATGAGCTCCATCTTCGGGTCACGCGTCACCACGACCGTCGGCTCGACGAAGAAGCCCTCGCTGTCGTCGACCGTCCCGCCGACGAGGATCTCGGTGTCGGCGGCGTTCCGGGCCAGCTCGATCGCCTCGCGGTGGCCGGCGAGCGCCTTGCCGTCGATCACCGCTCCCATGAAGTTCGAGAAGTCGGTGACGTCGCCCATGCTGATCGAGCTGACCTCGTCCGCGAGCCGCTCCCGGAGCGTCGGCCACATCGACTCGGGGATGTAGAGCCGCGACGCCGCGGAGCACTTCTGCCCCTGGTACTCGAACGAGCCGCGGACGATCGCTGCGGCGACGGCGTCGACGTCGGCGGTGCGGTGGGCGACGATGAAGTCCTTGCCTCCGGTCTCGCCGACGATCCGCGGGTAGTTGCGATACGCGTCGATCGACGTGCCGATCGTCTTCCACATCGAGTGGAACACCGGCGTCGATCCCGTGAAGTGGACGCCGGCAAGCTGCGGCGATGCGAGCGCCGGGTCGCCGATCTCGGCGCCCGAGCCGTAGACGAGGTTGACCACGCCGTCCGGCAGCCCCGCCTCGCGAAGCAACTGCATCAGGAACCAGGCCGAGTAGGCGGCGGTCGAGGCCGGCTTCCATACGACCGTGTTCCCCATCAGCGCCGGGCTCGCCGGGAGGTTGCCGGCGATCGCCGTGAAGTTGAACGGGGTGACCGCGAAGACGAAGCCCTCGAGCGGCCGGTACTCCATCCGGTTCCACGTTCCCGCCGAGGAGACCGGCTGCTCCTCGTAGATCCGGGTCATGAACTCCACGTTGAAGCGCCAGAAGTCGACGAGCTCGCAGGCGGCGTCGATCTCGGCCTGGTGGGCCGTCTTCGACTGCCCGAGCATCGTGGCCGCGTTGAGGACCTGGCGCCACGGGCCTGCGAGGAGCTCCGCGGCGCGGAGGAAGACGGCCGCCCGCTCCTCCCACGGCGTCCGCGACCACTCCTGCCACGCCTCGCCGGCGGCGGCGATCGCGCGCTCGACCTCCGGCGCGCCTCCCTGGTGCACCTCGGCGAGCACGTGCTGACGCCGGTGCGGCATCACCGCCTCGAACGTCCGGCCCGTCCGCACCTCCTCGCCGCCGATCACGCACGCGAGCTCGAGCTGCTCCCCCTCCATGCGCCGGAGCTGTGCCTGGAGCTCCGCGCGCTCCGGGGAGCCGGGCTCGTACCCCTTCACCGGCTCGTTGTGCGGAGCGGGGGGGCGGGAGATCGCATGGAGTGGCATCCGTCCGCGATTCTACGAGAGCGCCGATGCGAAAGGTCGACACCTACCGGGCGGAGCTGAGGCTCGTGGACGCGTGGGAGCCGTGGCTGGCCGAGCGGTCGAGCTTGCCGGGACCGCGCGCGAACCTCGAGCTCGTCGCCGCGGCGGCCGAGGAGGCGGACGAGCCGACGGCGCGGCGCCTCGCGGACGCGGAGGACGAGTTCCTCGCGATGTGCGGCGTCGTCGCGCTCGGGCGCCACGGGCGGCTCGAGCCCGTGCGGCGCGCCGCGAACGACGGGCGCTGGCGCGTTCGCGAGGCGGCTGCGATGGCGCTGCAGCGCCTCGGCGACGACGACCCGGAGCGGCTGGCGGCGGTCGCCCTCGAGTGGGCGGGCGGCGGCACGCCGCTCGAGGCGCGCTGCGCGACGGCGGGCGTGTCCGAGCCGCGCCTCCTGCGTACCCCGGACGCGGTCGCGTCGGCGCTCGCGGTGCTCGAGCGCGCGACGGAGGTGCTGGCGGCGAGCCACGATCCGGTGCTGGCGAAGGGGCTCGCCTACGCGTGGAGCGTCGTCGCCGCGGCCGACCTCGACGCGGCCCGCCCGGCGATGGAGCGGTGGCTCGCCTCGACCGACCGCGTCGTCCGCCGCACGTTGCGGGGGAACCTCCGCAAGCCGCGGCTGCAGCGGCTCGACCCCGAGTGGACGGCCCGATGGCTCGGGTGACGCACCTCTCGTACGAGGTGCCGCGCTGGGGCGCCGGCGATGCGTGGCTCGCGGACGGACGGCTCGTGGAGTCGACCCACCCACGGCGGGGCCCCGCACGCGGCGACACCGACGCGCACCCGCTCGCGATCCGCTTGCGCGACTGGTTCGCCGGCTCGCGGGACGACTTCCTCGACGTGGAGCTCGAGCTCGAGTGGTGCACGCCCCTCCAGCGCGCGCTCGTCGACGCGCTCCGGCGGGTGCCGTACGGCGAGGTCGTCACCTACGGCGAGCTCGCCGCGCTCGCAGGCCGTCCAGGCGCGCCGCGGGCCGCAGGGGCGATCTGCGCCACGAACCGGTTCGCCGTCGTCGTCCCGTGTCACCGTGTCGTCGCCGCCGGCGGCATCGGCGGCTACGGGTCGCTCGGGGCCGAGTACAAGCGCCGGCTGCTGAGGCTCGAGGGTGTCGCTGTCTGACGAGCTGCGCGAGGAGCTCGCGGCGATCGAACCGCGCAGCGAGTGCGACCGCCTCGCCGAGCTCTCCGGCCTGTTCCACACGGCAGGGAGCGTGCACCTGCGCGGGCGCGGCGAGATCGCCGTCCACCTCGACCTCGCCGGCTCCGCCGTCGCGCGCCGGGCGTTCGCGCTGCTGCGGTCGTTCGGGGTGGAGTCCGAGATCCGGACGTACCGGCGGCGGGCGTTCGAGCGCGGCGCGCGCTACCAGCTCCACGTCCCCGGGAACGACGGCGCGCTCGCGGTCCTGCGCCGGGCCGGCGTCCTCGACGACCCACCGGCCCCGATGGAGCGCCCGCCGGAGGCGGTCGTCGCGCGCGCGTGCTGCCGCGGCGCCTACGTCCGCGGGGCCCTGCTCGGTGCAGGGTCGCTCTCGGGCCCGCCGTCGCTCCACCTGGAGATCCGGTCGTCCGGCCTCGCCGGGGCGCGCCTGCTCGGTGAGCTCGCCCCGCTCGCCGTCGCGGACCGCGGCCGGCACGTGGTCGCGTACGCCAAGGGGCGGTCTGCCGTCGAGGACACGCTCGCCCTGGCGGGGGCGGCGGGCGTCGTCCTCGAGCTCGAGGAGGGGGCCGTGATGGGGGAGACGCGGGCGCGCGCGAACCGGCTCGCGAACGCTGACCACGCGAACCTCGTGCGGACGAGCCGCGCCGCGCACGCGCAGCTGCGAGCCGCCCGGTCGCTCGCCTCGCGCGGAGAGCTCGAGCGGCTGCCGGCGCCGCTGCGGGAGGTGGCGGAGCTGCGGTTGCGGCATCCGTCCGCCTCGCTCGCCGAGCTCGCCCGCCGCTGCGATCCCCCGACGACCAAGGCGTCGGTCCACCGGCGCCTGCGGCACGTCATCGAGCGTGCAGAGATGTAGAACGTATGACGATCTTTATTCGCCACGGCGTCGAACAACCTTCTGCGTAACTCCACTGGTTTTGGACGACGCCAATGCGCCATACTTTCCACTGCGGCGGGTTCCGTGCTCGTCGGGCGCCGGATTCAGACCCCGTCCGTCGCCACGGTCCTGAGCGCGGAGAAACCGGAGGGAGAGATCGTCCTCGGAGCTCTCCCCCCGGGCCCGCCGTTTGCTTACGTGGGGGAACCCCAGGCAGCACGGGGGAACCCATGGTTCCCCGTGGGCCCCCTCCTTTTTTCGCTCGGCGACGCTTGTGCTGGTGTGCCTCTCGGGCAGGCAAGCTGCCCTTCGGCGGCGGGGTCGCGCGTGCCCTAGCAGGTGGCTGTTCGGACGCGCTGCGCTGACGGAGAGCGTCGGCGGCGTGGGCTGCGCCCAGGACCGCCTTCACTGAGTGCGGTTTCCCGTTGCGGCTCCGTAACGGAAACCCGTCGTTACGGAGCCGTCTGGCGAGTTCGCTGGAATGGGGCGCTCTTACGCCTCTCCCTGCCATCGCGGAGGACGGCCGCGGAACACG
>DATHTC010000553.1:0-1730 GCA_035463735.1 Gaiellaceae bacterium
CGTCGAGGGCGAGCGGGAGGCGACGTGGATCGTGGCCGACTACATCGACCTCGTGCTCCACGTGTTCACGCCGGACGCGCGGCGCTTCTACGGGCTCGAGGAGCTCTGGGGCGACGTGCCGGCGATCGAGCTCGACGCCGCCGCGTCGGCGTAACGGGCGGCGTACCTGCGGCACGCGGCCACGCGGGTGGCCGGCTGGCACGCGGTGTGTGTTGTCCGACACGGCAACTACCGTATGTCCATGACCACCGATCAGAAGGGCGCGGTCGCCGAATGGTCGATCATCGCGGCAGCCGTTCGAAGCGGGTTCGGCGTGTACCGACCCGTGTTCGATGGTGGCCGCTACGACCTCATCTTCGAGCGCGAGGGGACACTCTCCCGTGTTCAGTGCAAGTGGGCCGCGAAGACGGGCGACGTCGTGGCCGTCCGCTGCTACTCGAGCTGCCGCTCGGCGGCCGGCTACGTCAGGCATCCCTACACGGTCGACGAGGTCGACGCGATCGCGGCGTATTGCCCCGAGCTCGACCGGTGCTTCCTCTTGCCGATGGAAGCCGTCGCCGGGCGCGTTCAGGTGCAGCTGCGGCTCGCACCGACGCGGAACAACCAGCGCGCCGGCATCACGTGGGCGCGGGACTTCGAATTGGGGGCTACACTTGGAACCCCGTCGGGGCCATAGCTCAGCTGGGAGAGCGCCTGCATGGCATGCAGGAGGTCGCCGGTTCGAGCCCGGCTGGCTCCATTCGCTATCCGTCGTCCGCGAAGTCCTCGGGAGCCGCGGGGACGGCGACGAGCGCGACGCCGTCCACGACGTCGACCACCTCGACCTCCTCGCCCGCAGCGAGCGGCGTGCCGTCCCAGGAGCGCGCGGGGTAGACCGAGCCGCGGATCTCGACCTCGCCGTCGTGCTCGGGCGTCGCGTCGACGACCACCGTCCCGAGCTCGCCCACGAGGGCGGGCGTCGCCCGGGTGGGCGGCGCAGGAGCGGGCTCGGGCGCCGCCAGCTGCGGGGCGGGCGCCGCGACCGGCTCGGGGGCGACCTCGGCGTCGTCGACCTCGGGCGTCCCGGCCGTCGGCTGCGCCGTCTGCTTCGGCTTCTCGGGGCAGCCGTTCCGCGGCTTCGCGTCCGCCGCCGAGGCCGCGAACTGGTAGCGGCCGCACCAGCGCTTCCAGTCCACCGCGCGCGCGGGCACGGTCCACTCGACCACCGGCAGCGGCTCGAGCGCCGGCGTCATGAAGCGCTGCCAGATCGTCGCCGGGAACGTGCCCCCCGAGACTCGGATGCCGTGCACGCTCGTCATCGGCGCGGTCTTGCCCGGATACCCGACCCAGACGACGGTGGCGAGCTGCGGCGTGTACCCCGCGAACCAGGCATCCGCGTGGTTCTCGGTTGTGCCCGTCTTCCCCGCGGCGGGACGCCCGATCGCCGCGCCCGTGCCCGTCCCCGCCTCGATGTTGCGCTCCAGCACCCGCGTCGTCTCCCAGGCGACGCGCTCCGGGAGGACGCGGCGCACCTTCGGCTGGCCCCAGTCGGTGTCGATCGTCCCGTCCGGGAGCTCGACGCGCCGCACGACGAGCGGCTCCGCGTGCCGGCCGCCGGCCGCGAGCGTCGCGTATGCGCTCGTGAGCTCGAGCGGCGACACGGCGCCCGCGCCGAGGCCGATCGACGGCACGGACGGGAGCTTCGACCCGACTCCCAGCTCGCGTGCAAGCTGCGCGACCCGACCCGGTCC